>NZ_JAOEDV010000006.1:0-100781 GCF_029837545.1 Stenotrophomonas sp. GD04024
GGTCGACACGATGGATCCACGCCATGCGTGGATGAACCTCTGTCAGGCATCGGAAAGACGGACAGGGTCGGATCGCTTTTTCGGCGAAACGGGGATGCCACCCGGGCAACGCTGAATACGGGACACAGTGCCCCTCTCCTGCTGCTATCGCCGATTCACCTTGACCTGTTAACGTGCAGTAATGACCTGTGGCATTCTCCTCGTAACACATCCCGGGGTCGGGACCGCCCTGCTTGAGGTGGCGACCCGGCTCCTGCGGCAATTGCCGCTGAAGACCGAAGCTTTCGAAGTACCGTTCGACGCAGACCTGGACGCCCTGCTCCCGCTCGCCTCGGCCGCCCTGCGGCGGGTCGACGGTGGGGAAGGCGTGCTGATCCTGACCGACCTGTACGGCGCCAGCCCCGCCAACCTTGCCGGGCAGCTGGCCCGGCTGGGGACCCCGGTTCGCCGGGTGTCGGCGCTGAGCCTGCCGATGTTGCTGCGGGTGATGAATTATCCGGAACAGGGACTGGATCAACTGCCCGCCACAGCCGCGGCGGGTACCCGTAATGGAGCGATAGTCGACGATGCTTGAACGAGAACTCACCGTGAGCAACCGCCTGGGGCTGCATGCCCGGGCCACCGCCAAGCTGGTGCAGACCCTGGCGCCGTTCCGCTGCAACGTGACCATGGCCGCCAAGGGCCGTGAGATCAACGCCAAAAGCATCATGGGCGTGATGCTGCTGGCTGCCGGCCAAGGCACTCCGGTCACCGTGCGCATCAACGGCGAGGACGAAGCCGCCGCGATGGAGGCGGTGGTCGGCCTGTTCGAACGCCGTTTCGACGAGGACAGCTGAGCGTGCCACGCGCACGCGCCGGCCAGCTCCCCTCCGGCCAGCGGCCGGTGCAGCTGCTGGCCGGCCATGGCGCAGCGCGCGGCACGGCCATGGGCCGCGCCCGCGTGCGCCTGCCGCATGCCCTGGAGGTGGCCGAACAGCGTGTCGCCGCCCACCAGGTCGAGGCCGAGCTCGCGCGCCTGCACCATGCGGTGGATGCGGCGCGCACGGAAATGCACGAGCTGCGCCAGCGCCTGCATGGGGCACTGAACCAGGAAGTGGGCGAGTTCCTAGACCTGCACGCGCTGCTGCTGGACGACCCCGAGCTGCTGTATGGCCTGGACGAACTGATCCGCAGCGGCCCGTACAGCGCCGGCTATGCGCTGCGCCTGCAGCGCGACCGCCTGGCCAGGGTCTTCGATGGCATGGACGATGCCTACCTGAAGAGCCGCATGGACGACCTGGACCATGTGATCGGCCGTATCCACGCCTTCCTGCAACCCGAGCGCCCGCCGGTGATGAAGGGCCTGGCCGGCGAGATCCTGGTCTGCGACAACATCGCCCCGTCCGAGCTGGCGCAGCTGCAGGCACAGGGCGTGGTCGGCATCGTCACCGCCGCCGGCAGCGCGCTGTCGCACAGTGCGATCCTGGCACGCAGCCTGCACCTGCCGCTGATCGTCAACGTACCGCAGCTGCTCAGCCGCATCGCCGATGGCGACGTGCTGATCATCGACGGCGCCGACGGCAGCATCACGGTCAACCCGCAGGCCGACAACCTGCGTGACTACCGCGCGCGACTGAAAGAGCATGCGCGTGAACAGCGCGAGCTCGGCCGCCTGCGCAGCAAGCCCAGCCGTACCCGCGACCAGGTCGACATCGCCCTGCTGGCCAACGCCGAATCGCTGGAGGACGTGACCCAGGCGCATGCACTGGGCGCGCAGGGGCTGGGCCTGTACCGCACCGAATTCCTGTTCCTGCAGCGCAACGAGCTGCCGGACGAGGAAGAGCAGTTCCAGACCTACCGCGATGCCGCGCTGGGCATGAGCGGGCGTCCGGTCACCATCCGCACGCTCGACCTGGGCGCGGACAAAGCCGATCGCACCGGCCTGACCCTGAGCAACGAAGAGAATCCGGCACTGGGCCTGCGCGGCGTGCGCCTGTCGCTGGCGCGGCCGAAGGTGGCCGACACCCAGCTGCGCGCGATCCTGCGCGCCTCGGCTTACGGCAAGCTGCGCGTGCTGGTTCCGATGGTCAGTACCCGCGAGGAGCTGCTGGCGGTGCGCCGGCGCATGCTCAAGCTGACCGAACAGCTGCGCGGCGAGGGCCACATGGTGTCCGACCATGTGCCGCTGGGCGCGATGATCGAAGTCCCCGCGGCCGCACTGGCGCTGGAGAGCTTCATCGATCTGGTCGATTTCCTGTCGATCGGTACCAACGACCTGGTGCAGTACCTGCTCGCCGCCGACCGCAACAACGAGGCGCTGGGCGAGCTCTACTCGCCGTTGCATCCGGCCGTGCTGCGGCTGCTGCAGATGGTGATCGCCACCGGCGCGCGCCATCGCATCCCGGTGGCAGTCTGCGGCGAGATGGCCGGCGATGCCCGGATGACCCCGCTACTGCTGGCACTGGGACTGACCGAATTCAGCCTGCACCCGGGCACCCTGCTGGAGGTACGCCGGGCGATCCGCGAGGCCGATCTGGCCGCGCTGCTCGCGCGTGCACCAAAGCTGCTGGCGGCGCGCGACCGCCGCGGCATCGAGCGTTGGCTGGCACTGGTGGCGGACACGCCCTGACCACCCAGGGTAGTGCCGGCCGCTGGCCGGCAACCTCATGGACTTCGATGGGGACGATTGCCGGCCAGCGGCCGGCACTACCCTCACCCAGCGGCTATGCGTTGAAACATCCCCTTGCGATAATGACGCGCTGAACACCCCTGTTGCCGCATCCTTGCCGGGATCGCGGCTTTTCTTATCCCGCGGGAGCTGCGATGGCTGAAGCTGTACGCCACGACAAGACTGCGCGCCAACTGCGGATGCTGTCCGATGCACTGGACAGCGGCCGGCTGGGTCCGGTGCGTCGGCTGGTCAACACCCTGGCCCCGGCCGAGATCGGCAACCTGCTCGAATCGCTGCCGCCGGGCAAGCGCGAGGTGGTGTGGGGCCTGGTCGATCCGGAAGATGACGGCGAGGTGCTGGTCCACGTCGGCGAGGACGTGCGCGAAAGCCTGCTCGCGGACATGGACCCGGACGAGATCATCGCCGCGGTCGAAGACCTGGACATCGATGATCTGGCCGACCTGGTCGAAGACCTGCCGGACACGGTCATCGACGAAGTCCTCAAGTCGATGGACCGCGAGAATCGCGAGCGCCTGGAACAGGTGCTGTCCTACCCCGAGGACAGCGCCGGCCGCCTGATGAATCCGGACGTGGTGACCGTGCGCGCCGACGTCAACGTCGATGTGGTGCTGCGCTACCTGCGCCTGCGCGGCGAACTGCCCGACCACACCGACCACCTGTTCGTGGTCAGCCGGCGGCACCAGTACCTCGGGCGGGTCTCGCTCGCCGCGCTGGTGACCCACGAGGACACCACCCCGATCAACCGCCTGATCGACGACGAGCAGCCGGCCATCGACGTCGGCGAGAGCGACCAGGAAGTGGCACGGCAGTTCTCCGACCATGACTGGATCTCCGCGCCGGTGGTGGACGACAACAACATCCTGATCGGCCGCATCACCATCGATGACGTGGTCGACATCATCCGCGGCCAGGCCGAGCACCAGGCGCTGGGCGCCGCCGGCCTGGACGAGGACGAGGATCTGTTCAGCCCGGTCTGGCGCGCCATGCGCCGGCGCCTGATGTGGCTGTCGGTGAACCTGTGCACCGCCTTCCTGGCTTCCAGCGTGGTCGGCCACTTCGAAGGCACCATCGACAAGCTGGTGGCGTTGGCGGTGCTGATGCCGATCGTGGCCGGCCTGGGCGGCAATGCCGGCACCCAGGTGCTGGCGCTGATGGTGCGCGGCCTGGCCCTGGGCCAGGTGGGCGCATCCAATGCGCGCACGCTGCTGTGGAAGGAAGTGCGGGTCGCCGTGTTGAATGGCGTCATGCTGGGTTCGGTGCTGGGGCTGATCGTGCTGGCCTGGTTCCACTCGCCCGGGCTATCGGCAGTGATCGCGATCGCGCTGACCTGCAACCTGCTGTTCGCCGCGCTGGCCGGCGTGCTGGTGCCACTGACGCTCAAACGCTTCGGCTTCGACCCGGCGCTGGCCAGCGGCATCTTCCTGACCGCGGTGACCGACTCGATGGGCTTCTTCACCTTCCTCGGCCTGGCCACCCTGGTGCTGCTGCACTGAACCCTGCAGGGTCGGATCCCCGCCACGCGGGGCTCTGACCCGATCCCAACTGAAACACCCATGGCAACAACGATCGAAAACTACTTCCAGCCCGGCTGGCGCGACCAGCAGCACACCTGCCCGGCCTGCGAATGGAAGGGCAGCTCGCGCGGCATGGAGATGGAACTGGACGAGGACGCAACCGAGTACGACTGCCCGGTCTGCGAAAACCCGTTGCTGGTGGTGCTGCACCCGGACATGGCGCAGGTGCAGGCCGCCGCTGCTGAAGGCAATGCCGAAGCACAGGAACAGCTGGACATCATCGCCAGTTTCCCGCGCCCGCAGTGACGCGGCGCATGATGCCGCGTTGACGGCAGCGGACTACGATGGAGGCTTTCCCGCCGCCCCAGGAATTCCCATGGTCCGTTCCATGTCGCGCTGGCTGCCGCTGCTGGCCCTGCTGATGATGACCGGTTGTGCCTCGCTGCCGGACAGCGCGCGTGGTCGCTTCGAAGCCCGCGCAGTCAAAGTGGACGGCGAGACCGCCTACTACCAGGTGTTCATTCCGGCCGGGCTGAAGGCCCCGGCGTCCGCCAGTGTTCCGGTCATCCTGTTCCTGCATGGCTCGGGCGAGCGCGGCAGTGACGGCATCAGGCAGACCCACGCGGGGCTGGGCCCTTATCTGCGCGAGCATCCCGATTTCCCCGCCCTGGTTGTCTTCCCGCAGGCGGCAAAGCACTCGGAATGGAGCGGCCACAACAACCGCATGGCCCTGGCCGCGCTGGACGCAACGATCGCCGAGTTTGGCGCCGATCCTTCGCGCCAGTACCTGACCGGCATGTCGATGGGCGGCTACGGCAGCTGGAACATCGCCCTGGACGACCCACGCCGCTTTGCCGCGATCGTGCCGGTATGCGGCGCCGTGCTGGCACCGCGCGCGAAGCGACCGACCCTGTTCGTCGAGCAGGTCGCGCATGAGTCCGATCCTTACGCGGTGATCGCCCAGCGCCTGCAGCACGCACCAATCTGGATCTTCCACGGCGCACTGGATGATGTGGTGCCACCGGACGACGACCGCAGGCTGCACAGTGCCTTCCAGGGCGCCAACGCGCGCGACGTGCGCTACACCGAGTACCCGGAAGGCAACCATAACGCCTGGGACGCCACCTACGCCGATCCGGCGATGTGGGCCTGGCTATTCGCGCAGAAGCGCTGACCATAGCGTCCGCTGGTTGCCCACCAAGGTTGGAGCCTGGTTTGGGTGGGTACCCACCAAGGTCGGAACCTGCTTTCGGTGGGTGCCAACCTTGGTTGGCACTCATCTGACCGCACCCATGAACTCCGCCTTGGCACGGGAACCTTCGAGCTCCCACTCACACCACGCATGCGGGTACTCGCCAAGCTGCGTTGCCAACCCCGCCCTGATCGGATTCGCCATCACATACATTGCGTGCCGGAACAGCGATTCATCAGAGCGGATCGCGTGATCGTGGTAGCAGGACTGCCAGAAGCGTCCCACCCTGCCCAGTACGCTGTTTGCGTACACCGCCGTACGCGACTTGAAGCGCCTCATGACAACGTCGAGTGATGCCGCGCGCAGCTGCATCAACCAGTGGACGTGATCCGGCATGACCACGTAGGCGATGGAATGGGTCAGACCTTCCAGATCCAGACGCTGGAACTCCTGCATGGCGGTAACCGCAGCGGCGTCATTGGCGAACAGAGCCACTCGGCCATGCACGTTCGTAGTCAGGATGTAGCTCTGGCCGATACTGGAATGACGGCCTAGCAGGAGGCGGGTGCTGTTCATGCAGAAGAGCATGGGCGGGCGCATGTCCCCTGAACATCGGGAAATCACCTTCGCCCCGGTAGGCCAGTGCCAACCAAGGTTGGCACCCACCACACCAGCAGTGCCAACCAAGGTTGCCACCCACCACACCAGCAGTGCCAACCAAGGTTGGCACCCACCACACCAGCAGTGCCAACCAAGGTTGCCACCCAACACACCAGCAGTGCCAACCAAGGTTGCCACCCATCACAGCAGCAATGCCAACCAAGGTTGGTACCCATCACAGCAGCAGTGCCAACCAAGGTTGCCACCCACCACACCAGCAGTGCCAACCAAGGTTGGCACCCATCACAGCAGCAATGCCAACCAAGGTTGGTACCCACCAGAGCGGTCAGCCCAGCAGGGTTTCCAGCACGGCCATGCGCACGGCGACGCCGTTGACGACCTGGCGCAGTACCCACGACTGCGGGCCGTCGGCCACCTCGTCGGTCACTTCCACGCCGCGGTTGATCGGGCCCGGGTGCAGCACGGCTGCATCCTTGCCGGCGCGCGCCAGGCGTTCGTTGGTCAGCCCGTACTCGGCGTGGTACTGCTCCAGCGACGGCACCAGGCCTTCTTCCATGCGCTCGCGCTGCAGGCGCAGCATCATCAGCGCGTCGACGCCTTCCAGCATGGCATCGAAATCATCGCCCACCACGCAGCCCTTCAGGGTCTCGTCGTCCGGCAGCAGCGACTGCGGGCCGCACACGCGGATCTCGCCCACGCCCAGCGTACGCAGCGCATGCAGGTCGGTGCGGGCCACGCGCGAGTGCTTCACGTCGCCGACAATCACCACCTTCAGCTTCGAAAAGTCCGGGCCCTTGGCCTGGCGCAGGGTCAGCATGTCCAGCAGGCCCTGGGTCGGGTGCGAGCTGCGGCCGTCACCGGCATTGATCAGCGCGGTGCCCTCGCCCGCCGCTTCAGCCAGTGCGGCGACGGCGCCATCATCGGGGTGGCGCACCACGAAGCCGCGCACGCCCATCGCTTCCAGGTTGCGCAGCGTGTCGCAGGCGGTTTCGCCCTTGCGCGTGGAAGAGGTCGAGGCATCGAAGTTCAGCACGTCGGCGCCCAGGCGCTGCGCGGCCAGCTGGAACGAGCTGCGGGTACGGGTGGACGGTTCGAAGAACAGCGTGCATACCGCCGAGCCGGCCAGCACGTGCCGCTTGTTGCCGACGCGGCCGACTGCGGCGTCGCGGATCTGCCCGGCGCGGTCGAGCAGCTGCAGCAGGGTTTCGCGCGGCAGCCCCTCAAGGGTCAACAGGTGGCGCAGGCGTCCGGAGGCATCGATTTGCTGGGCGGTCATGGCGGGAGTCGTGCAGTCAGGGAATGGGGGTGGCGTCGTCCGGCGACGACAGCCAGCGGTCGATGATCACCGCCGCGGCCACGGCGTCGAGGGCGGCCGCATCGCGGCGGCGCTTGCGCCCTTCGGCGCGCTCGACGGCGAAGCGGCGGGCGGCCTCGACCGAGCTGGAACGCTCGTCGATCATCACCACCGGCAGCTTGAAGCGTTCCCGCAGCTGGCGGGCAAAGCCCTGCGCGCGCTTGCGGTTGGGCTGGTCCTGGCCGTCCAGGGTCAGCGGGTCGCCGACCACCAGGCCATCGGGCTTCCATTCCTTGAGCAGGCGTTCGATCGCCGCCCAGTCCGGCCCGTTGCCGTGCACATCGACCACGGCCACGGCGCGTGCATGGGCGGCGAAGGCACTGCCGATGGCCACGCCGATACGCCGCGAGCCGACATCGAAACCCAGAACCGTGCCGTCGCGGCGGATGGCCGGGGCAGCAGACACCGGTACGGGGGCCGCCGGATCAGACATGGCCGCTGTAGTCGGTCAATCGGAACAGATCCACGCCGATGCGCGAGGCCGCGCCTTGCCAGCGCTGTTCCAGCGGCAGCTGGAACACCAGCTCGGCGTCGGCCGGCACGGTCAGCCAGCTGTTCTCGGCCAGCTCGCTTTCCAGCTGCCCTGCGCCCCAGCCGGCGCAGCCGAGGGTGACCACGGCGTTGGCCGGGCCTTCGCCGCGCGCCATCGCTTCAAGGATGTCGCGTGAGGTGGTCAGGTACAGGCCCTCACCCACGGTCAGGCTGGAATCCCATGCCCGTGCATCATCGTGGATGACGAAGCCGCGTTCGGGGTGCACCGGGCCGCCATTGAGCACCATGCGCGCCTGCAGGTCGCCGTCGCCGGTGGTGATGTCCATCTGGGCGAGCACCTCGCCCAGGGTGTATTCGGACGGCTGGTTGACCAGCACGCCCATCGCGCCGTTCTCGTCGTGCTGGCAGATCAGCGCGACGCTGCGGGCGAAGGTCGCGTCGAGCAGCGACGGCAGCGCGACGAGCAGGTGATCGGCAAGGGAGGTCGGCGTTACTGGCATGGCGCCATTCTAGCGGCTGGGCGCGCCGGGCGCCTCCACCCGGCGGTCACGGCGCGCATAATGACCAGCCCGTACCGCAGGAACTCAACGTGTCCGGCTACTGCCTCATCGCCCCGGGCCATCCGGTGCACGATTACTACCACGCAAACGAGTACGGCTTCCCGCAGCGCGACGAACGCGAGCTGTTCGAACGGCTGGTGCTGGAAATCAACCAGGCCGGCCTGAGCTGGGAGACCATCCTGAAGAAGCGCGAAGGCTTCCGCGCGGCCTATGACGGCTTCGACGTGGACCGCGTGGCGGCCTATGCCGAGCAGGACATCGAACGGCTGCTGTCGGATGCGGGCATCATCCGCAACCGGCTGAAGGTGCTGGCGGCGATCCACAACGCGCAGGTGATCCAGCAGCTGCGGGCCAGCCATGGCAGCTTCGCCGCCTGGCTCGATGCCCACCACCCGCTCAGCAAGGCTGACTGGGTGAAGCTGTTCAAGAAGACCTTCCGCTTCACCGGCGGCGAGATCACCGGCGAATTCCTGATGAGCCTGGGCTACCTGCCCGGTGCGCACGCCGCGGACTGCCCGGTGCATGCGCGGCTGCTGAAACTGTCGCCACCGTGGTTGCAGGCCTCCCGGTAGTGCCGGCCGCTTGCCGGCAGCCTCGCCAGGCCACAGGTGTTGCCGGCCAGCGGCCGGCACTACCTTCGAATCGTCACACGCCCATGTAACGGCCGGGGCGGTGGTTGAACATCAGCACCAGGCTGAGCACCACCGCGCCGATGGCCGAATACAGCACCTTCGACGGCGACAGCACGAAGAACGCGGCCACCATCAGGCAGGCGTCGTAGGACATCTGCACCTTGCCCGCGCTCCAGCCGCGGGTGCGCTGCAGGTACACCGCCAGGATGCCGATGCCGCCGAGGCTGGCACGGTGGCGGATGAAGAACAGGATGCCCAGGCCGGACAGCGCGCCACCGACGATGGCCGAGTA
Source organism: Stenotrophomonas sp. GD04024 (assembly GCF_029837545.1). Classification (NCBI taxonomy): domain Bacteria; kingdom Pseudomonadati; phylum Pseudomonadota; class Gammaproteobacteria; order Lysobacterales; family Lysobacteraceae; genus Stenotrophomonas; species Stenotrophomonas sp. GD04024. The sequence continues at coordinate 9,329 of NZ_JAOEDV010000006.1, forward strand.
CAGCGGGTTGATGTGCGAGAAGTCGATCCAGCGCGGCAGCAGGTCGGTCAGCACGCCACAGGCAGTGACCGCGGCAAAGGTCTTCAGGGTGAATTCCCAGCCCATGCGGCGCAGCGCCACCCAGTAGAACGGCAGGTTGACCAGCACGAACACCAGGCCGAAGTTCCAGCCCATCGCGTAGTGCAGCAGGAACGCCATGCCGGCCATGCCGCCGATCATCAACCCGCCCTTGGCGAAGATGGCCAGGCCCAGCGAGGCCACCATCGTGGCCAGCACCATGCCCTGCACGTCCTCGGCGATCGAGTGCCTCAGTGCAGTTTCGTCGGCGGTGGTACCGGCACTGTCGGGCGGCGGGGTCAGCGGACCGGCGGTGACCAGGTGGCCGTCAGCGTCGTCGCACGGCGCGGGGCCATGGGATTCAAGGGACATGCGGGTGGGGGAACAACGGGTGGGGAGCGGTATTAGACACGATCTGCATGACAGTTGCAGATGAAATCGTTCAGCTGAAGGCGCTCCGCCCTGCCCCGACCCATGGCTGCTCAGCCCTTGCCGGCCAGATGGTGCGCCACCAGCGCGTTGGCATGGCCATGGCCCAGCCCGTGCTCGCTCTTCAGGAAGCTGACCAGTTCCATGTGCTTCAGGCCCTTCTTGCCCGCCAGCAACCCGAACCAGTGTGCTACCGGCTGGCCGTAGGTCTTCTCGATGGACGGGAAATACGAAGCCGGGCCTTTCGGCGTGGTGTCAGTGCTCATGTGCTGCTCCCGTTGAAAGTCATTCATTCGACGAACCACAGACGTGGAATTCGACATCCCCACATATCCGACCCCGTGTCGACCAACGGTCGGCACCTACCACCAGCAGCAGGTTCCAACAGCTCGCGGGAAACTGTCGAAGGCGGGGTGGCTCAGGTTGCGGGGGCGTGAGCGCCATGGATGGCGCGACCGAGGCTACATGGACGTACTTGCGCCGTCCCCCGCAACCTGAGCCACCCCGCCTCCCGCAGGAAGCCCGCTTTTGAAGTTGACGTTGCCGTTGTTTCGGCAGGTGCCGGGCGCAGCCCGGCCGTATCATCCCCTCATGCCCCGTGAAAACCTCAACGACCTGCAAGCCTTCGTCCACGTCGCCCGCGCGGGCAGCTTCACCAAGGCCGCCGCCCAGCTCGGCGTCTCCCAGTCCGCGCTCAGTCATGCCATGCGCGGCCTGGAACAGCGCCTGGGTGTGCGCCTGCTGACCCGCACCACCCGCAGCGTGTCCACCACCGAGGCCGGCGCCCGCCTGCTGGAAACGCTCGCCCCGCGCCTGGCCGAGATCGAGGACGGGCTGGCCGCACTGGCCGAGTACCGCGAACGCCCGGCCGGCACCATCCGCATCAATGCCACCGGCCATGCCGCCGAGTACATCGCCTGGCCGCGGCTGGCACCGTTGCTGCAGCAGTATCCGGAGCTGAAGGTGGAACTGACCGCCGACTACGGGCTGGCCGACATCGTTGCCGAGCGCTACGACATCGGCATCCGCCTGGGTGAGCGCCTGGCCCGCGACATGGTCGCGGTGCCGATCAGCCCGCCACTGCGCATGCGCGTGGTCGGTGCGCCCGCCTACTTCCGCCAGCACGTGGTACCACGGCATCCGCACGACCTGGCCGGGCACAACTGCATCACCCTGCGCCTGCCCACGCATGGCGGGCTGATGCCGTGGGACTTCGGCCAGGACGGCACCGAGCTGAGCGTGCGCGTTGGCGGGCAATGGACCTTCAACACCATGGGCATGACCCGCGCCGCCGCGCTGACCGGCAGCGGCCTGGCCTGGCTGCCGGAAGACCAGGTGCAGCCGATGCTGGACGATGGTCGCCTGCAATCCGTGCTGGACGACTGGTGCCCGCATTTCGATGGCTACTACGCGTATTACCCGTCGCGCCGCCACGTCACCGTGGCGATGCGCACGGTGCTTGATGCATTGCGCGGGCCGATGGGGTGAGGGTCAAGGAGTGCGGACCAACGGTCCGCACCCACCACCAACGGTCCGCACCCACCACCAACGGCCCGCACCCACCGGGTGATCAGCCCTTGGCCTGGGCGGCGCGCTGCGCGTTGTAGCGCTCGCCGACGATCGACACTTCGTCCAGCGCCTGTGCGATGCGCTGCAGCTCCTCCGGCGCCAGCTGCAGTGCGGCCGCGCCCAGGTTTTCGTCCAAGCGGTGGACCTTGGTGGTGCCCGGGATCGGCACGATCCACGGCGCCTGCGCCAGCAGCCAGGCCAGCGCCACCTGCGCCGGTGTGGCGCCACGTGCTGCGGCAATCGTGCTGATGCGATCGACCAGCGCCTGGTTGGCGCGGCGCGCTTCCACCTCGAAACGCGGCACGGTGTTGCGGAAGTCGTTGGCGTCGAAGGTGGTCTCGGCGCTGATCGCGCCGGTCAGGAAGCCACGGCCCAGCGGGCTGAACGGCACGAAGCCGATGCCCAGTTCCTGCAGGGTCGGCAGCAGTTCGCGCTCGGGCTCGCGCCACCACAGCGAGTACTCGCTCTGCACGGCAGCAACCGGCTGCACCGCATGCGCGCGGCGCACGGTCGCGGCACTGGCCTCGGACAGGCCGAAGTGGCCGACCTTGCCTTCGGCGATCAGGTCACGCACGGTGCCCGCCACATCCTCGATCGGCACGTTCGGATCGACGCGGTGCTGGTAGAACAGATCGATATGGTCGGTGCGCAGGCGCTTGAGGCTGGCCTCGGCCACCGCACGGATGATCTCCGGGCGGCTGTCCAGGCCGGTATCGACACGCGCATCCTTGAAGCCGAACTTGGTGGCGATCACCAGCCTGTCGCGGTACGGCGACAACGCCTCGCCGAGCAGATCTTCATTGGTGTACGGGCCGTACACCTCGGCGGTGTCGAAGAAGGTCACGCCACGTTCAACGGCGGCGTGCAGCAGGGCGATGCCCTGGCTGCGCTCGACCGGCTGGCCATAGCCATGGCTCAGGCCCATGCAGCCCAGGCCCAGGGCGGTAACCTTCAGGCCGCTGCGGCCGAGTTCACGTGTCTGCATCGTCGTGCTCCAGAGGGGGAGCGCTGACGATACGCCTGCACGGGCGCAGGATTGAACCGACGGGATGGCAGTCGGTCATGACTGGAATTCATCAATCGCCAGCGCGCCCGGTAGAGTCGAGCTTGCTCGACTGCGCTCGTAGAGTCGAGCTTGCTCGACTGTTCCTGTAGTCGAGCAAGCTCGACTCTACAGATCGTTGGGTCACCGGATCTCGGAGATCTCCACGCCATCCAGCCCCTGCGACAGGGTGCGCGCGTCGCCGCCCTGGCTGAGCTTGATGCGCAGGCGCACTTCGTTCTGCGAATCGGCGTAGCGCAGTGCGTCCTCGTAGCTGATCTCGCCGGCCTGGTACAGCTCGAACAGGCTCTGGTCGAAGGTCTTCATGCCCAGCTGGACCGAATCCTTCATCACTTCCTTCAGCTTGTGGATCTCGCCGTCGCGGATGTAGTCCTGCACCAGCGGCGTGCCCAGCAGGATCTCCATCGCCACCTTGCGTGAGCGGCCATCGGGCGAAGGAATCAGCTGCTGCGCGACCACGCCCTTGAGGTTCAGCGACAGGTCCATCAGCAACTGGTTGCGGCGGTCTTCCGGGAAGAAGTTGACGATGCGGTCCATCGCCTGGTTGGCGTTGTTGGCATGCAGGGTGCACAGCACCAGGTGGCCGGTTTCGGCAAACGCGATGGCGTGGTCCATGCCTTCGCGGGTACGCACCTCGCCGATCATGATCACGTCCGGCGCCTGGCGCAGGGTGTTCTTCAGCGCCGCTTCCCAGCTGTCGGTATCGATGCCGACCTCGCGCTGGGTGATGATGCAGCCCTCGTGCTTGTGCACGAACTCGATCGGGTCTTCGATGGTGATGATGTGGCCGGTCGAGTTCTGGTTGCGGTAACCGATCATCGCTGCCAGCGAGGTCGATTTACCGGTACCGGTAGCGCCGACGAACAGGATGATGCCGCGCTTGGTCATCGCCAGCGTCTTGATGATCGGCGGCAGGCTCAGCTCTTCCACGGTCGGAATGCGCGTCTCGATGCGGCGCAGCACCATGCCGACCTGGTTGCGCTGGTAGAAGCAGCTGACGCGGAAGCGGCCGACACCGGACAGGCCGATGGCGAAGTTGCATTCGTGGGTCTTCTCGAATTCCTCGCGCTGTGCCGGCGTCATCACGTTGAGCACCAGGTCGCGGCTCTGCTGCGGCGTGAGCGGGGTCTGGGTGATCGGCGAGATCTTGCCGTTGACCTTCATCGCCGGCGGCATGCCGGCGGTGATGAACAGGTCCGAGGCGCGCTGGTGCGCCATCAGCTTGAGGAACGAAGTGAAATCGATGGTGGTCGCGGTGGTGTTCACGGCGGGCTCCCAATGGGGCATGTACCAGGAAACGGTCGATGGAGGAAACGGCACGGAACGGCGGCGCAGTGGCGCACGCCGCGCCGTTGCTGCCTCGCCTTACTCGAACAGGCGCTTGTCCTTGGCGTAGTCGCGGGCCTGGTTGCGGGTGATCAGGCTGCGCTTGACCAGGTCCTGCAGGTGCTGGTCCAGGGTCATCATGCCGTACTGCTGGCCGGTCTGGATGGCCGAGTACATCTGCGCGACCTTGTCCTCGCGGATCAGGTTGCGGATGGCCGGGGTGCCGACCATGATTTCCCAGGCTGCGGTGCGACCGCCGCCCACCTTCTTCAGCAGTGCCTGCGAGATCACCGCGCGCAGCGACTCGGACAGCATCGAGCGCACCATCGGCTTTTCGCCGGCCGGGAACACGTCGATGATGCGGTCGATGGTCTTGGCCGCCGAACTGGTATGCAGGGTGCCGAACACCAGGTGGCCGGTTTCCGCCGCGGTCAGCGCCAGGCGGATGGTTTCCAGGTCGCGCAGTTCGCCGACCAGGATGATGTCCGGATCCTCACGCAGCGCCGAGCGCAGCGCTTCGTTGAAGCCATGCGTGTCGCGGTGCACTTCGCGCTGGTTGATCAGGCACTTCTGCGAGGTGTGCACGAATTCGATCGGGTCCTCGACGGTGAGGATGTGGCCGTATTCGTTCTTGTTGATGTAGTCGATCATCGCCGCCAGCGTGGTCGACTTGCCCGAGCCGGTCGGGCCGGTCACCAGGATCAGGCCCTGCGGCTGCTGGATCACCTCGCGGAACAGCGGCGGGCAGGCCAGGTCTTCCAGGGTCAGCACTTCGGACGGAATGGTACGGAACACCGCACCGGCGCCGCGGTTCTGGTTGAACGCATTCACACGGAAGCGCGCCAGCGACGGAATCTCGAAGGAGAAGTCCACTTCGAGGAATTCCTCGTAATCGCGGCGCTGCTTGTCGGACATGATGTCGTACACCAGCGCGTGGACCTGCTTGTGGTCCAGCGCTGGGATGTTGATCCGGCGCACGTCGCCGTCCACGCGGATCATCGGCGGCAGGCCTGCGGACAGGTGCAGGTCGGACGCTTTGTTCTTTACGGAAAACGCCAACAGCTCGGCGATATCCATGAGCGGCTACTCCCCAATAACGGCTTCGACTGGAAGGATCTTTCCCCGGGCGGCAGTATAGCCTCCTGATTCAACGGAACGCGTTACGTGGCCACTCCCCTGCCCCAGATCCTGAGCAACCTGCATGCGGCCGCCGAGGCCGCTGGCAGGCCCGACCCACGCCTGCTGGCGGTGTCCAAGACCCAGCCGGCCGAGGCCGTGGCTGCGCTGGCCGCGCAGGGCCAGCATGCCTTCGGCGAGAACTACGTGCAGGAAGCGCTGGCCAAGATGCAGGCGCTGCAACACCTGGCACTGGAATGGCACCTGATCGGCCACCTGCAGTCGAACAAGGCCGATGCCGTGGCCAGCCATTTCGACTGGGTGCAGAGCGTGGACCGGCGCAAGCTGGTGACCGCGCTGGCCCGCCATCGCCCTGCAGCGCGAGGGCCGCTGAACGTGCTGATCCAGGTCAACATCGACGATGAATCCAGCAAGCACGGCTGCGCGCCGGAAGAGGTCGATGCACTGGCTGCGGCGATTGCCGCCGAACCCGGCCTGCGCCTGCGCGGCCTGATGGCGATTCCCGCACCGTGGCCCGAAGCGGAGCGCCGTCGGGATGCATTCGTGCGCATGCGCACACTTTTCCAGTCGCTGGCGGCCCAGCACGCGCAGGTCGACACCCTGTCGATGGGCATGAGCGGCGACTACGCCGACGCCATCGCCGAGGGCGCCACCCTGGTGCGCATCGGCACCGCCCTGTTCGGCGCGCGTCCGCGCCCGGCCTGACATCACAAGGAGACTTCCATGGCAGCTGATTCCATCACCTTCATCGGCGGCGGCAACATGGCCCGCAGCCTGATTGCCGGCCTGATCCGCCAGGGCGTGCCCGCCGCGCACATCCACGTGGCCGAACCGATGGCCGAACTGCGCCAGGCGCTGGTCGCCGACTTCGGCGTGCAGGTGCATGACAACGCGGCCGATGCCGCCGCGCAGGGCCGCACCTGGCTGCTGGCAGTGAAGCCGCAGGTGCTGCGCGATGTCTGCCAGTCGCTGCAGGCACTGGCACAGGCACAGCGCCCGCTGGTGGTGTCGATCGCCGCCGGCATCACCAGCGCGCAACTGGAGCGCTGGCTGGGCGGCGATCTGGCAGTCGTGCGTGCGATGCCCAACACCCCCGCCCTGCTCGGTGCCGGCGTGACCGGCCTGTATGCGACGCCGTCAGTGGATGCGCAGCAGCACGCGCGCGCGGAACAGGTACTGGCCAGTGCCGGGCGCACGGTGTGGATCGACAGCGAAACGCTGATGGATTCGGTCACCGCCGTTTCAGGCAGCGGGCCTGCCTATGTATTCCTGCTGGCCGAAGCGATGGAAGCGGCCGGCATCGCGCAGGGCCTGCCGGCCGATGCCGCGCGTGCGCTGGTGGTGCAGACCCTGCTGGGGGCATCGCGCATGCTGGATGAAGCCGGCGAAAGCCCGGCCGAACTGCGCCGCCGCGTGACATCGCCGAACGGCACCACCCAGGCGGCGATCGAGAGCTTCCAGGCTGGGGGGTTCGAGGCGCTGGTGGACAAGGCGCTGCGCGCCGCGCAGGTGCGCGGGCAGGAATTGTCTGCGGCGAATGATTGATCCCGATGTGTGCCGACCAACGGTCGGCACCCACCGTCATCATTGCCCCATTGTGGCCATGACGAAATCCACGAAACACTGCAACCGTGGGCGCGGCCTGCGGTCAGGCAGGTAGATCAGGTGCATCGGCCGCGGTTCAGGCAGGTAGTCGCGCAGCAGCGGCTTCAATCGCCCGGCCGCGATTTCACCCGCCAGCAGTGCCGTCGGCTGCAGCACCAGCCCCGCACCGGCCACTGCGGCTTCGCGCAGTGCAACGCCATCGTTGCAGGTCAACCGCGCTTCCCAGTCCACCTGTTCGCCGTTGGCCAGCTGCCAGCCATGGCCGCCACGCCAGGCCAGGTGGCTCAGGCAGTCATGCCCTTGCAGATCCGCCGGCGTGCGTGGCGTGCCACGCCGGCGCAGGTACGACGGCGCGGCGCACAGGCTCATTGCATACGGCGGCAACGGCCGTGCCACCACCTCCTGCGACGGTAGCGGCCCGACCCGGATCGCCACATCGAATCCATCCTCGATCAGGTCCACGCGGCGGTTGCTCAGGTCCAGCTCGATGTTCAACTGTGGCTGCGCACGCAGCAGGGCAGCCAGCCGTGGCGCCAGCACGCAGCTGCCCCAGGTGCTCGGCGCGCTGACCCGCAGCAGGCCACGCGGCTCCACCTGCAGGCCCGCCACATCGGCTTCGGCCTGCTGCACCTGTTCCAGCACCTGCCGGCACCCGGCCAGGTAGGCGCTGCCGGCTTCGGTCAGGCGCTGGCGGCGGGTGTTCCGTTGCAGCAGCGCAGTGCCCAGGTGCGCCTCCAGCTGCTGGATGTACTTGCCGACCATCACCGCCGACACCTGCAATTGTTCAGCGGCGCCGGCAAAGCTGCCGCGCTCGGCCACGGCGACGAAGGCCTGCATGCAGCGAAGCGTATCCATTACCAACCCCAGGTTAGGAATCTGCGAAGCATACGCCACTTACCTAACCATGCCATGAGCGCGCAGACTTCACTCATTCCCCCTCTCGCAAGGAACGGCCATGAAGATCCTCCTCGTCGGTGCCAGCGGCACCCTCGGCCAGGCGGTCGCCCGCCAGCTCGGCCAGCAGCACCAGATCCTCGCCGCCGGCCGCCACAGCGGCGAACTGCGGGTCGACCTGACCGACGACGCCAGCGTCGCCGAACTGTTCGCCCGCACCGGCCCGGTCGATGCGGTGATCTCCACCGCCGGCAAGCTGTACTTCGGCCCGCTGCAGGAGATGACACCCGAGCAGTTCAACATCGGCCTGCAGGACAAGCTGCTGGGCCAGGTGCGGCTCGCCCTGGCCGCGCAGCACCACCTGAACGCCGGTGGTTCGATCACCCTGACCAGCGGCATCGTCAGCGCACAGCCGATCCGCGACGGTGCCAACGCCACCTCGGTGAACGCCGCGCTGGAAGGCTTCGTGCGCGCGGCCGCGCTGGAGCTGCTGCCGCGCGGCCTGCGCATCAACGTGGTCAGCCCGAACGTACTGATTGAATCGATGGCGGCCTACGGCCCCTACTTCCCCGGCTTCGAAGCGGTGAGCGCACAACGCGCGGCACTGGCCTTCCAGCGCGCGGTCGAAGGCATCCAGAGCGGCGAAACGATCACCGTCTGGTAACACGCGTGCCGACCAAGGTCGGCACCTACTCCGTTCCGTTTTTCATTCCCAGCGCATCGGGCCGTCGCCGCGTTCGCCGAGGATGTCTTCCGGGTTGGCCAGGCGGCAGCGCTTCAGCGACAGGCAGCCGCAGCCGATGCAGCCGGTCAGTTCATCGCGCAGCAGCTGCAGCATGTGAATGCGCGCTTCCAGTTCGGTGCGCCAGCGCGCGGACAACTTGGCCCAGTCGGCCTTGGTCGGCGCACGGCCCTCGGGCAGGCTCTCGAAGGCACGGCCCACCGCTTCCAGTGGCATGCCCACGCGCTGTGCCACGCGGATCACCGCCAGCCGGCGCAGCACATCCCGGCTGTAGCGGCGCTGGTTGCCCGAGGTGCGCAGGCTGCTGATCAGCCCCTTGCGCTCGTAGAAGTGCAGCGCGGAAACCGCTACGCCACTGCGCTGGGAGACTTCACCAACGCTCAGTTCCTGGGACGCCATCACTTGACCTCAACTACGGTTGAGGTGTCATGCTGCTATCTTCGCCGCCGGTTGACAAGCGCGGCCCGCAGCCCATCTGTATGACTACCATGCTCTCCCCTGCCGATACCCCTGTGCCGGCCGATACTTCGATCCTGTCCGCCCGCTACCGCGCCACCACCATCGGCATGGTCGCGCTGGTCGCGCTGCACGCCTTCGAGGCGCTGGCCGTGGCTGCCGCGATGCCCACCGTGGCCGAAGCGCTCGATGGCCTGCGCCTGTATGCGCTGGCGTTTGGCGGCACCCTGGCCACCAGTGTGATCGGCATGACCCTGGCCGGGCGCTGGGCCGATCGCCACGGACCGGCGCGACCGCTGTGGTACGGCCTGGCCTGCTTCGTACTGGGCCTGCTGCTGGCCGGTTTCGCGATGCGCATGGGCATGCTGGTTGCCGGGCGCCTGCTGCAGGGGCTGGGTGCAGGCGCGATCTCGGTTTCGCTGTATGTGATGGTCGGCCGCAGCTACCCCGAGCACCTGCGGCCGAAGGTGTTTGCGGCCTTCTCCGCAGGCTGGGTGGTGCCGTCGATGATCGGCCCGGCGTTGAGCGGCCTGATCGTGCAGCATCTGGGCTGGCGCTGGGTGTTCCTGGCGGTGCCGCTGCTGGCGGTTCCTGCCGCCCTGCTGCTGCGCCCGGCACTGGCGCGCATGCAGTCCACCGCAGTCGGCGACCGCGACGATGGACGTGGCAACGTGGTGCGTTGGGCCAGCGGGGCCTCGCTGGCTGCGCTGCTGTTGTATTTCGGCGGCCAGCAGCAGGGCCTGCCGGCGCTGCTCTGCATCGGCGCGGCGATGCTGGCGCTGCTGCTCTGCGTGCACCGCCTGCTTCCGACCGGAACGCTGGTGCTGCGCCGTGGCCTGCCCAGTGTGATCGCGCTGCGTGGCATCGCCGCTGCGGCCTTCTTCGCCTGCGAGGCCTATCTGCCGCTGCTGCTGCAACGCGAGCGCGGGCTCTCGCCCAGCTGGGCCGGCGCGGTGCTCAGCCTCGGCGCGCTGGGCTGGTTCGCCGGCTCATGGCTGCAGGGCCACCAGCAGCGCGGCTGGTCACGCCAGCAGCTGCTGCGCGTGGGCACGGCGATGATGACGGTCGGCATCGTCGCCACCCTGGCGGTGCTGTTCAACCCCGTGCCACTGCCGGTGGCGCTGGTCGGCTGGGCCCTGACCGGCTTCGGCATGGGCATGATCTACGCCAGCCTGTCGGTGCTGACGCTTTCGCTGTCGGCGCCGCATGAGCAGGGCGCCAACACGTCGGCCCTGCAACTGAGCGAGGCGTTGTCGGTGACCACCGCGCTGGCGGTGTCCGGTGCGCTGTTCGCGCTGTTCGTGGAAACCGCACCGCACACCGGTTATGTCCTGTGCCTGGCGATCACCTGCGGCCTGGCGGTGCTGGCGACGGTGATCGCACGGCGGGTGTAGGCCACCGGGATTCCGGTAGTGCCGGCCGCTGGCCGGCAACCTCCACGCACGCAGGAATGCCGTGATGATGCCGGCCAGCGGCCGGCACTACCTGCTACCGGTGCCTACGTCATCGATGTCCCGGTGCAGGATGCGCCGCACTTCCAGCACCGCCTGCGGGGTCTCCTGCACGCTGTGGCCGGAGATGATCACCTTCTCCGACAGCGCGCCCGGCAGGTGTGCGCTCCAGTACGGCACCAGCCCGTCATCTGACTTCTCCACCGGAAGCTCCGGTTTGCGCTGGGCGATGATCGAGTGGTATTTCAGGCCGGCCTCGATCGGCAGCTGCGCGGCCGCCTTCACGAATGGATCGCTGGCCTTGAGGTTGTCGATGCTGTTGGGAATCTTCGGCTTGGCGGTGCCGTCGACCTGCTGCTCGGCCTGTGCCAGTGCCATGAACACATCCTCGAACTTGCCGAGAATGGTCAGCGGCAGGCGCACCAGCCGGCCGATCAGGCGCCCGACCTTGTTGCCGGCGATATCGGTGCCCTGGTGCGGCGCGGCGATGAAAATCGCGCGCTCCACGTTCGGCTGCGCCTTGAAGTGCAGCAGCGGCCCCAGCTTGGCCTGCACGCGCTTCAGGCGCTCGCCCTTCAGGTCGTAGTTGGCCAGCAGGTCATTCCACAGCACATCGCCGGAATCACTGACCAGCAGGCGGGCCAGCACGCCGCCCATGCTGTGCCCGATGTAGACCATGTCCTTCGATGCCCGCGTGCTGCCGTCAGGATCGAAGTGCTTCAGCGTGTCATTGAACGCATTGGCGATCTCATAGCGGTTCAGCGCGATCGGCGCATTGGTCGGGTAATAGACCTGCCACACCTGGAACTGCTGGCGCAGTTCGGGGTCGCCCATGATCTCGTTGGCCAGGTTCACCCAGGCCTCCGGGCTGCTGGCCAGGCCGTGCAGCATGAAGATGATGCGGCGGTTCGGGTCCCACGGCTGCATCAGGTAGATGTGCGGCTCACCGATGCCCTCGCTCATGCCGAACAGGGTGCGCAGCGACTGCCGGGCAAAACCGCTCTGCGCCAGCCACAGGCCGTACGCTGCGGTGAAATTGCCGGCCAACGGCACCTGCTCGCCGTGCAGGGTGATGCGCTCGGTGGCTTCCGGCGAGTAGGCATCCAGCTCGACCCGGCGCGTGCGCATCACGTCGTCCAGGCTGCTGCCCTCGAAGCGCAGCAGCGCGGTGACGTTGATCGAGGACATTTCGCTGAACTCGGGCACCGAATCGTCATGCCGATGGCGGCGGCCACGACGCGCGTCATCCTCATCATCCGCAGCGGTTTCAGCCTTCGGACCGTCGGGCGCGATCACCGGCGCGACCAGCTTCGGCGGGTCCATCACCATCACCAGTTCGGCACCGAAGCCATCGCGGCGATAGGTGCTGCGCAGGCCGACGAAGCTGACCGTGCCGGCCGGCACCAGCTGCGCGGGAATGCTCTTCAGGCCCAGCTGCTGGTAGTTGGAGGCCAGCGACCAGCTGCCGACCGAGATCGGCTTCGTATAGTCCTCACCCGCCAGCGCAGACGCACGCGCGCGCACGAACAGCACCACCGCCGCCTTCTCGGCGGCGTAGTTGTAGTAGTCGCGCACCTGCGTCTGCCGGTCCTCGAAGGCGCGGTCAGACGGCGAACGGCCGCTGTAGAACAGGTAGGCATAGGCGTAACGGGCCGCTTCCAGCCAGGCATCCAGCGCGGCATCGCTCATCGGCGGATCGCCGGCGGCGGTCTTCTTCGGCGTCAACGCCAGTGCGGCCTTCACCCACAGTTCGGACAGCGCCGACAGCCGCTGTTCGACGTTGAGGTCATCGGTCATCAGCAGCGTGCTGCGGCAGACCAGGAAGTCCTTTTCGCACTGCGATTCATCCAGGCCTGCCGCACTGAGCGTCTCGCGCGCGGCCGGGCTGAGCTTGCCGGTGTTGAGCACGTCGGCGCGCTTGTTGACCAGCGAATCACTGGACGTGACCTGCTTGACGGTAACCATCGCGCAGCCGCTGCTGCCCAGCAGCAGGAAGGCGGCGAACAACACCGGCAGCAGGCGCTGCCAGCGGGCCAGGGGACGTTGGGTCATTACTGCGGGTCCTGCTCGGTGCCGGGCACGCCCTGGCGGATTACGGTGGAGAAATGCACCCCGTCACCCAGGTCCAGCGCGCGCTGGGTGATGCGGCCCTTGTCATGCAGCTCGGCGTACGGCACACCCGGGGTGAGCGCGCCAACCTCCTGCGCGTACTCGGCCAGGTAGCCCGACAGCAGCAGGCGATAGTCCAGCGGCAGCCGCGGTGCGATGTGGCGGGCCAGGTCGAAGACGATGGTGGTGCAGTTGCTGGTCAGCGTGTTGTAGAAGCCCGGCTTCGCATCCAGTTCGCGCGCCTGCTCGATGTAGGCGGCGAACAGTTCCTTCAGCTGCGTGCGGTCCATGCCGTGCAGGCGGTACAGGTAGACATCCTCGCCCCGCGCATTGGTGCGGGTGCGGATGATGTCGGTCTCCTCGGAGGCCACCAGGGTCATCTCGAACTTGCGGAAGAAGCCGCCCAGCGCCGAGAACGATTCACCCCGTTCCTTGCGGATCTCCAGCGAGAACACCACGTGGCGGCCATCGTCGAAGCCGAACGAGATCAGCGTGTGGGCGATTGCCGGGCCCATCCAGTACGACAGCACCAGATCGGCCGAGCGCAGCTGGTCCAGGTCGTACTCGCGGCGCACCCAGCGCGCGTCATAGTCGGTTTCGCTGCGCCAGGTGAAATCACGGACGTTGTCCAGCACCACATGACGCCCATCGAACGACACCACGTGCAGGCGCTGGGCCACGTCATCGGCCCACACGCGGTCCTGGCGCGGCGCCAGCAGCAGCCACCACAGCGCGGCCAGCGCCAGTGCTGCGCCGAACCCCAGGCCCAGCCGGCGGTTGCCTCGGCCGCGTGCGACCTTCCACGATGCCCACAACGCGACCAGCAGCCACAGCACGGCCACCGTCGTGGCCAGCGCACCCGGCCCCGGCAGCTGGTAGGCCAACAGCCCGGTCACCCACAGCGCCGCCAGCGCCATGGCACTTCCTGTCATCCAACGTCCTGCGGTGTTCACTGGCATCCTGTGGCGGTATTCAAGCCGCATAGTTAGCCACAAGCCGCATCAGCGTGGCATCTACGGCCCGTTCAGGCAGGCCGGCGCACCGTCGGCAGCGGCGCCCGAAGCCAGGTTCACCACACAGGAGCATCAATGGGCATTACATCCGTGGCCGGCGTTCCGGTCCAACCCCGGCACCGCGCAACCTGCCACTGCGGCACGGTCGAACTGCTGCTGGATCTGCCGGACGGCATCGTCGACCCACGCCGCTGCGACTGCTCGATGTGCCGGCGCCGTGGCGCCATCGCCGCCAGCGTGACCCGTGCGGGACTGCAGGTGGTGCGCGGGCAGAACCACCTGCGGCTGTACCAGTTCAACACCCATGTGGCCGAGCATTACTTCTGCGGTGTGTGCGGCATCTACACCCACCACCGGCGTCGTTCCAATCCCGAGCAGTACGGCTACAACGTGGCCTGCCTGGAGGGCATCGACCCGTTCGCGCTGGGCGTGATCCCGGTCAACGATGGCGTCAACCACCCGGCCGACCGCAGCGCCTAGTGCCGCGTGCGTCGCAGTGGTGCCGCCACTTTCTGCCAGGGCGCCATGCCACTGCGACCGGCGCGTGCGGGGCGTTTCAGCCAAGGGCGGCGGGGCGCTGCCTGCGGCTCGGCAGCGACCGGGGGAGGAAGGGGCCTGCGGCCAGGCCAGAGATGGTCGAGCAGCCACATGGCGGGTCTCCGCGGGGGACGGGGACAACCGAGACTAGGCGCTGGCCGGCATAGGGGGCGTGAGGCGGCGAAGTCTCGATGATGACACGTCATTGAGAATCATTTGCAACAACAGGATGCAATCCCGATAATCCGCGGCGATCTTCCGTGGACCGACCGCCATGCCCGCCCGCCGCACCCTGCTCTCGCTTGCCCTCGCCCTGCCCGGCAGCCTCGTCGCACACGCCGCACTGGCCGACGACGCGCCGACTCCCCGCACCCTGGACCGCGTCAGCGTGGTGGCCGAGCGTGCCAGCACCGCGACCAAGACCGACACCGTCCTGACCCAGACGCCACAGGCGATCAGCGTGGTCACCCAGCAGCTGTTCGCCGATCGCGGCGCACACAACCTGCAGGAAGTGCTGCGCTACAGCGCCGGCGTCACCGCCGACGCGTGGGGCCTGGACACTCGCAACGATGCCACCTCGGTACGCGGCCTGGATCCGGTGCAGTACCAGGATGGCCTCCGCCGCAGTTACGGGTTCAGTCCGTTGGCGCGGCCGGAAATCTATGGCCTGGAGCGTGTGGAAGTGCTGCGCGGTCCTTCGTCGGTGCTGTACGGCGCAGGCGCCACCGGCGGCATCATCAATGCGATGAGCAAGCGCCCGACGTTCGGCAACGTGGCGGGCGAGGTAGGCGTGCAGCTTGGCAGCTTCGACCGCAGGCAGCTTCAGGGCGACATCGGCGGTGCGTTGAACGAGGCCGGCACGGTGGCCGGGCGCTTCGTCGGCCTGCTGCGTGAGTCAAACATGCAGACCGATACGCTCAAGGACGACCGTGTCTACCTTGCGCCTTCGATCAGCTGGCGCGGCGAACGCAGCACCTTCAGCCTGCTGGCCAGCTACCAGCACGACAGGACCGGCTCCAGCCAGCAGTTCCTGCCGCTGGCGGCGACGCTGCTGGCGCCCCCCGGACGCCGCCTCGATCCCTCCACGTTCATCGGTGACCCTGACTTCGACCGCATCGACTCGCGTGTCTACAGCCTCACCGCGCTGTTCGACCACCGCTTCAACGACGTGCTCAGCCTGCGCTCGGCCGTGCGCTACATCGACGGCAAGACCACGCTGCAGCAGATGTACGTGGACAGCTACAGCAACCCGGCCGATCCCTTCATCGATGCCGGACGTCGCGTGGTCAACCGCACCGCCTACGGCACCCGCCCCGACGTGCAGATCTTCAGTGCCGACAACGCCCTGCAGTTCGACTTCGCCACGGGGGCCTTCCAGCACCTGCTGCTGGCCGGCGTCGACTACAGCCAGTACCGGGAGCAGCTGCAGCGCCTGGATGCGACCGGCACGCCGATCGACATCTACGCCCCGGTATCAGTGGCACCGACGGTGCGTGGCTGGGAGCGCCAGCCAGACCAGACCTCCACCCAGCTCGGCCTCTACCTGCAGGATCAGATCCGCTGGGCCGACCGCGTTTCACTGGTGCTGGGCGCACGACGCGACCATGCACGCTCGAAGACCGACGGCCAGCCCAGCCAGACCGACAACGCCACCTCCTATCGCGCCGGCCTGATCGGCGAACTGGGCGCAGGACTGTCGCCCTACCTGAGCTACAGCGAATCGTTCCTGCCGGTCGCCGGCCAGGACCTGTTCGGCCAGGCCTTCAAGCCGATGCGCGGCCGCCAGACCGAGGCCGGCATCAAGTGGCAACCCGCGCGCAACCTGCTGCTGACGATGGCCGCGTACCGCATCACCGAAACCAACCGGCAGACCAACGACCCGGACAACGTGCTGAACGTGGTGCAGACCGGGCAGATCCGCTCCAGGGGTGTGGAGCTGGAGGGCCAGTTCCAGTTCGCCAACGAGCTGACGATCACCGCCGCCGTTGCGCGCAACGAGGCCGAAGTCAGCCGCAGCAACTTCGCATTGGAAGTGGGCCAACGCCTCAACGACACCCCGCAGGACCTGGCCTCGGCCTGGGTCTCGAAGGGTTTCCCGCTGGACGACGGCGCACGCCTGCGCCTGGGCCTGGGCGTGCGCCATGTCGGCAATACCGTGTCGCTGGGCAATGGCGGGCGCATCATCACTCCCAGCTACACGCTGGCCGATGCCCTGGTGGAAGTGCAGGTGACCGACTGGACGATGGCGCTGAACATCACCAACCTCACCGACAAGCGCTACTACGCACCGTGCCGCACCTTCGGTGACTGCTTCGCCGGCTACCCGCGGGTGGTCACCGGCACCATCACCTATCGGTTCTGATCACGGCCAACGCTGGCCGCCGCAGCAATACGTGCAGCAGCACGGCACAGGCGGCGGTCAGCAGCGCCAGCACCCTCAGCAGTATCGCCAGCGCTTCGGCACTGGCCTGCTGCAGGTGTGCGCCGCGCATCGCCGGAAGCAGTGCCTGCGCCTGTGCATGCGCACCGGTTGCCAGATAGGCCCCGGCCCTGGCCAGCGACGCGGGTGACGCGCCCTGCAGCCGCTGGCCGATCAGCAGCGCGAGCAAGGCGGTCACTGCGGCCAACGCAATGCCTTCGCCGGCCACCCGCACCGTTCCGAAGATGCCGGCAGCCATCCCTGCACGCTGCACCGGCACCACGCTGACCGACAGCCCATCCATCAGGCCCCACGGCAAGGCCGTTCCGGCACCGATCAGCATCAACAACGGCACCCACTGCGAGGGCGACGGGTGCGAGGCGTGGCACGACAGCAGGTACAAGCCGGTGGCACAGACCAGCAGGCCGAGCGTGCACAACCGCGCACTTCCGATGCGCTCGACCCAGCGCGCGGCCAGCATCGGCAGTACCAGCATCGGTGCGGACAGGGCCAGCATCTGCAATCCGACCGCGGCCGCGCTTTGCCCATGCACGCCCAACAACTGCAGCGGCAGTACCACCAGCAGCACCACGTAGCCGAAGCAGGTGGCCACCGGCAGCAGCTGGACACCGAGGAACGCCGGCTGCGAGAACAGTGAGAGGTCCAGCAGGGGTGAGCGATGCACCCGTTCGATGCAGACGAACACCCCGCCCAACAGCAGCGTCGCCAGCAGCGCCAAGTGCACGCGCAGGGCATGCAGCCCGAATTCGCCCAGCCACAGCAGGGCCAGGGTCAGCGCCGCCAGCATCAGGCTGAAGCCGAGCATGCCGCCGAGGTCCAGGTGTCCGCGCTCGCCGTGGCTTTCAGGCAACACGCGCGCGCCCAGCACGAAGGCCGCCAACGCCAGCACGCCACCCGCCGCGAACACGCTGCGCCACCCCAGTGCCTGCAGCAGAAGGCCGGCAAGCAGCGGCCCCAGTGCCAACCCTGCACCGAATGTCGTGCCCAGCAGGGCAAAGACGCGGGCGCGCGCCGGTCCCTGCCAGGCCTGCGCCAATGCGGCGGTGCCGGACGCCAGCGCTGCTGCAGCGGCAACGCCCTGCAGCCCGCGCGCCAGGTCCAGCCACAACAGCGTGGGTGCCAGGCAGACGACGGCGGTGGCGGCGCTGAAGCCTGCCGTACCCAGCAGGAACAGCCGCCGCCGGCCAAAGCGGTCGGCCAGGCCGCCGCCGGCGAGCAACAGGCTGCCGAAGGTGAGCATGAACGCATTGGTCACCCAGGCCAGCGCAGTGGGTGAGGCCGCCGCGGAACGGGCCAGCACCGGCACCGCGACCGCGCCGGCCGAGAAGGACAACGGCAACGCCAGCGCGGCCAGGCAGACGGCAAGCAGCGTCCAGCGCTGCTGCGCACGGACAGGCAAGGGGAGCATCGAAACCGGGGCCATGCGGGCCTCCATCCATCAGGGGTATTGATGATGGACAGGCCGTTATTGATGAGAAACTGGCTCGATGGACGTTGATTGCGGCCTGATGTTCCGCAATCATGCCGGCATGGATTCCATCTCTGCCCTGCTCGCCTTCGTCCGCACTGCGGAGGCGGGCAGCATCGTCGGTGCCGCCCGCGTCCTCGGCCTGTCCGCGTCGGCGGTGGGCAAGCGCATCGCCCGCCTCGAGCAGGACCTGGGCACGCGCCTGTTCCATCGCACCACCCGCCGCGTACACCTCACCGATGAGGGCGATCTGCTCCTGCAACGCTGCCGGCGTGCCCTGGACGAGCTTTCCGAAGCACAGGCGGACCTGGCGCAGCGACAGCACGCGCCCAGTGGGCTGCTGCGCATCGGGCTGCCGACCATCGGCTATCGCTTCCTGCTGCCGGTGCTGCCCGGTTTCCAGCAGCGCTATCCGCAGGTGCAGCTGGAACTGGATTTCAATGACCGCATCGTCGATGTGGTCAGCGAAGGCCTCGACGCAGTGATACGCAGCGGTGCGCTGGCCGATTCCAGCCTGACCGCGCGGCGGCTGGGCGGGTTTCGTTTCATCCTCTGTGCGGCCCCCGGCTATCTGCACGCGCACGGCACGCCCGGTGATGTGAGCGAGCTGCGCATGCATGCCGCGCTGCGCTTCCGTTACCCGACCACCGGAAAGCTGCATCCGTGGCAGCTGCCGGGCGTCGAAGGCGATGCCGGAGCGGGCCTGCCGACGGCGATGACCTGCAACAACATGGAAGCCGTGCTGGCCGCTGCGATTGGTTGCATGGGCCTGGCCTGGATGCCTGACTTCCTTGCCGCTGACGCGCTGGACGATGGCCGCCTGCAACAGGTGCTGCCTGCGCTGCCCACGCACCAGGGGCAGTTCTCGCTGCTATGGCCGGGTGGACGCCACCCCAGCGCGCGCCTGCGGGTATTCATCGACTACGCCGTGGCGCATCTGTTCCAGGGCGAACACGCCTAAGCGGCCGGCAGAATCAGCTCGCGTTCGCGGCGTCCAGGAAATTGCACAGCACCGGTGAAGGTTGCTCAGGGCGCACGCATAGCTGCAGGGCGAAGCGCGCTGCGTCGCCGGCCACCGTCCGGTAGACGATCTCCTGCGGACGGAAGCTGGCCATGCTGGCCGGTACGATTGCCACGCCCGCATCCACCGCCACCAGCGACAGCACTGCATGCATGCCCTGCGCCTCCTGAACCACGCGTGGAGTGAATCCCGCCGCGGTGCACAGGCCCAGCACCTGTGCGTGGAAGCCGATGCCCTCACCCGCCGGCCACGACACGAAGGGTTCATCGGCCAGCATCGCCACGCTCACTTCGGGCAACGCGGCCAATGCATGCGCACGCGGCAGCGCAATCGCCAGATGGTCGTGGTCGAAGTCGTGCAACTGTAGTTCGGCGGCAGGAATCGGTGGAATCAACACCCCCACGTCGATGCGCTGCTCTCTCAGCCACAGCTGCTGCTGGCGTGAGGTCGCCTCCTGCAGATGCAGCCGCACCTGTGGATACTGCTGGCGGAAACGGCGGATCAAACCAGGCAACCGACCGTACAACGCGCTGCCGACATAGCCCACCTGCAGGCTGCCACGCTGCCCTGCGGCGGCTTCACGGGTGCGCTGCAGCGCCTGTTCGGCCTGCTGCAGCGTCGCGCGCGCTTCCACCAGCAAGGTGTGCCCGGCCACGGTCAGGCCCAGGGTACGGTTGCCACGCACGATCAGTTCACTGCCCAGTTCGTCTTCCAGCCGTCGTATTGCCGCCGTCAGCGGTGGTTGCGACATGTGCAGGCGGGCGGCCGCGCGGTGGAAGTGCAGTTCTTCGGCCACGGCCACGAACTGGCGAAGCAGGCGCAGGTCGATCATCTCAATGCAGGCGGTGGGAACCCGGCTAGGGTACGCCCTCAGCTGCGCACGTCCACACTGGCGCGGGCGATGGCCGGCCACTGCAGGGCCACCGACTCGATGCTGTCGGCGCTGACCGCGCGCAGATCGCGCGGATATGCAACGTGTTCCGCTTCCTGCAGGCGCAATGCATGGAACTGGCCATTGCTTGCACGCAGTACCCACCCGCCGTCCTGGCAGCGCGTCGATGCCAGAAAGGCCACGCCGTGCGCGACTGCCTCCGGATGCAGCTCGTCCGGCTCGCCGTCGATGCCCCACATCCGCGTCTTGGCCACCGGCGAAACCGCATTGACCACGATGCCGTGCCCGGCACCTTCCAGTGCCAGCACATTGACCAGGCCGAGCGCGGCCAGCTTGCCCATCGCATAGGCGGAAAGGCCGCGCTGTGCGTACTGCGGATACAGCGCGCGATCGGAGGTGGTGATGACGATGCGGCCACCATCCGCCGCGCGCATTGCCGGCCACATTGCCTGTGCCAACCACAGGGGCGTCTTCGCGGCCAGGCACAGCATCCGCTCCATCGCATCGTCTTCGATGGCTTCCAACGCCTGGTACTCCACCCAGCCAGCGTTGTGGATCAGGAAGTCGATGTGGCCATGCTGCTGCAGCAGATCCTGCACCAGCGCGTGGCAACCGGCACGATGATCGATGGGATCACTGACGGCCTGCACCGATAGCCCACGCGCCCGCAACGCGTCGGCACTGTGCTGGATGCGCAGCGGATCGGTGCCACGACCATTGGTGCCGGCACCGACGTCGTGCATCACCACGTGCGCACCACGCTCGGCCAGCAGGCGACTGTAGGCCAGGCCCAGTCCACCGGCGGCACCGGTCACCAGCCCCACTTGGCCTTCAAAGGAAATTCGCGAAACAGGTTGCATCCGCACAGCTTCAACCACGGGCGGGGGCACCGGCCAATACCGTTGACCACACGCCACGATATGCCCGCGCTATCGCCAGAAAAGGGGACGGAGGGGATTAAGTCGCTTCCGGCACACCAGGGGCAATAGCGACTTAATCCCCTCCGTCCCCTTTTTCTAGCGGCTGAAGCGGCGCGCGCCGGCCACGCAGACCACCGCGCCCAGCGTTACCAGCACCATGCCGGCGCTGACCGATTCGTGCAGCAACAGCGCGGCCAACGCCAGGCCGAAGAATGGCTGCAGCAGCTGCAGCTGGCCGACCGCGGCGATTCCACCCTGCGCCAGCCCGCGGTACCAGAACAGGAAGCCGACCAGCATGCTGAACACCGCCACGTAGCCCAGTGCCCACCACGCAGGCGCGCCCACCGCGGCGAACGAGGCCGGGCGCATCACCACGCTCAGTGGCAGCATCACCGGCAACGCCAGCAGCAGTGCCCAGCTGATCACCTGCCAGCCGCCGAGATGGCGGGCCAGCCGGCCGCCTTCGGCATAGCCGAGCCCGCAGGCAAGGATCGCGGCCAGCATCAGCAGGTCGGCCTGCAGCGAGGCCTCGATGCCATTGCGCATCGCGTAACCGACCACGCAGGCGCTGCCCAACAGCGAGAACAACCAGAAGGCGGGGCGCGGCCGCTCGCCGCCGCGCAGCACCCCGAACAGTGCGGTACTCAGTGGCAGCAGGCCGACGAACACGATGGTGTGCGCCGATGACGCATGGCGCACCGCCAGCGCGGTCAGCAGCGGGAAGCCGACCACCACGCCAAGACTGACCACCACCAGCCCCGGCAGGTCACTGCGCCGCGGCCAGGGCTGGCGCAACAGCAGCAACAGGCCAAGGCCAAGCACTGCGGCGATGGTGGCGCGTGCGGCGGTGACGAACCCGGCGTCCAGTTCAAGCACCGCCAGGCGGGTGGCCGGCAACGAGCCGGCGAAGATCACCACACCGATGAAGCCATTGATCCAACCGCTCGCTGACCGTTCCACGCCTGTATTCCTGTCATGCCAGGCATCGCCCGGCGGAACCTGCATGGGAACATCCATCGCCGGGTCACCCCAGCTACAATCCAGTACAGTCGCAAGTAACTGTACTGCCCACACTTCCACTACAGTCCCGCCATGTCGCGTCCGCTCACCCGCATCGAATCAGTCATCCAGACCGTCCGCACCCGCATCAGCGCGCGCGTGGATGGCCCCGGTTCCCGCCTGCCGTCGGTGCGCGCGCAGGCGGCAGCGATGGGCGTATCGGTCTCCACCGTGGTCGAGGCTTACGAGCGCCTGGCGGCCGAAGGCGTGATCAGCGCGCGCGCGGGCTCTGGCTTCTACGTCAGTGGCCCGGCCGCACCGCTGGCGCTGGCCGCGATGGAGCCGCGGCTGGATCGCGTGGTGGACCCGCTGTGGGTATCGAGGCAATCGCTGGAAACGCCGGCAGGCCACCTCAAGCCTGGCTGCGGCTGGATGCCCAGCGACTGGCTGTACCAGGACGGCATGCGTCGTGGCCTGCGCCGGCTGGCACGTGTCGATGCATCGCAGCTGGTCGACTACGCCGGCCCGCTCGGCCTGCCCGCATTGCGCCAACTGTTGCAGCGGCGGGCTGCCGCACTGGGCATCGACGCACCGATGGAACAGATCCTGCTGACCGAATCAGGCACGCACGCGGTCGACCTGATCTGCCGCTTCCTGCTCAAGCCCGGCGACTGCGTGCTGGTGGATGACCCCAGCTACTTCAACTACCACGCGCTGCTGAAGGCACACCAGGTGCAGGCCGTAGGCGTGCCGTACACCCACACCGGGCCGGACCTTGATGCGTTTGCGCAGGCGCTGCAGGCACATTCGCCGCGGCTGTACATCACCAATTCGGGCCTGCACAACCCGACCGGCGCCGTGCTTTCCGCCAGCACCGCTCACCGCCTGCTGGGCCTGGCCGAGCACAGCGAACTGGTCATCGTCGAGGACGACATCTTCGCCGACTTCGAGCTGCATCCCGCCCCCCGGCTTGCCGCGCTGGATGGTCTGTCGCGGGTGATCCACGTCGGCAGTTTTTCCAAGACGCTGTCGGCGGCCTCACGCTGCGGCTATATCGCGGCGCGCCAGGACTGGATCGACGCGCTGACCGACCTGAAGCTGGCAACCAGCTTCGGCGGCGGCCATCTGGCGATGCAGCTGATGCACATCGCGCTGACCGACAGTGGTTATCGTCGCCACATGCAGTCAGTACGTTCGCGCCTGGCCGATGCACGCCGGCATGCGCTGCGGAAACTGCACGCGCTGGGTATCACCCCGTGGCTGCAGCCCGAAGCCGGCCTGTTCCTGTGGTGCCAGCTGCCCGATGGCCGCGACGCCGCGGCCCTGGCGCGGCACTGCCTGCGCGAGGGAATCGTACTGGCACCGGGCAACGCCTTCAGCCAATCGCAGCGCGCGGCCGACTACCTGCGCTTCAATGTCTCGCAATGCCAGGACCCGCGCATCTGGCAGGTGTTGGCGCAGGCCTTGCGCTGAGCGCGATGCCGGTGCCCTGCGGCACCGGCACTTGCGTGCCACGGTACAGTGGTAGTTCCCCGTTGCAGGAGTGCCCGCATGTCGTCGTTCTCCGATCCGCAGGCCGTGGCCCGCTATGCCGAGGGCCCGTTGCGCCAGGTGCCGGGCTACCTCGCCCTGCAGCAGATGAGTCGCCTGCTGCTGGCCGAACGGGTCCCCGAGCAGGGGCGCGTGCTGGTGCTGGGCGCCGGTGGCGGCCTGGAGCTGAAAGCCTTTGCCGAGGCACAACCGGGCTGGCAGCTGCTGGGCGTGGACCCGGCCGCACCGATGCTGGCGCTGGCCGAGCAGACGCTGGGCCCGTTGAACGCACGCGTTGAACTGCTGGAAGGCTACATCGACGATGCTCCGGACGTGCGCTTCGACGGCGCCAGCTGCCTGCTGACCCTGCACTTCCTCGACGCCACGCAACGCCTGCATACGCTGCGCGAACTACACAAGCGACTGCGCACGGGTGCACCCCTGGTGGTCGCCCATCACAGCGTGCCGCAGGATCCGGCCGGCAAGCTGCGCTGGCTGCAGCGCTACGCGGCGTTTGCCGAAGCCTCTGGCGTTGCGCGCGTGGATGCACAGCGCGCGATCGAAGCCATTGCCGAGCGGCTGCCGTTGCTGTCGCCCGAACAGGAGGTCGCCCTGCTGCAGGAAGCCGGCTTCGACGACGTGGAATTGTTCTACGCCGGCTTCAGCTTCAAGGGCTGGGTGGCCTACACGACGTGATGCAACCGGACCGGATCACGGCACCACGGTGATGCCGATGCGCTGCATCAACAGCGCCACCTGCTGCACGTCCAATGTCGCGCCGCGCAGGTTGGTGGTGCGCAGGTCCAGCTCGCCAAGCTCGGAGTTGGTCAGGTCGCAATCAGTGAAATTGGCGCTGTTCCAGTCGATGCCCTCGAACTGGCCACCGGACAGGTCCGAGCCAGAGAAACTGGCGCCGCTCACATTGGCGCCGTCCCAGCGGTTCTCCCACAGCTCGCACTTTTCCAGCGTCACCCGCGAGAAATTGGCGTAGCGCAGGTTCGACTTCTTGATGAAGCCGCTGCAGAACCCACTGCGCGTGGTGATCTGGTTCATGAAGCTGGCGTTGCTGAAGTCCGCGCCCTGCGCGCGGCATTCGCTGATCTCCAGGCCCAGTGCCTTGATGAAGTTGAAGTGGCACATGCTGATGTCGCAGCCACGGAAGCTGGCCTCTTTCAGCGTGGCGCCGTTGAAGCGGCAACCGCTGCGGCTTTCGGCGTCGTAGAAGCTGCAGTTGATGAACTCGGTGGCGGTCAGGTCCGCACCTGAGAAGTCGCATTCGTGGAACTGCTGGTCGACCAGCTTCTGGCCGGTGTACTGGTCGGCGCCGATGCGCAGCTTGTGGTGAACGGTGGGGGACATCAGGGATTCCATGCCAGGGAGCGCGGCCATGATGCCGGGCAATCGCCGTATTCCCAACTCCGCCAGCGTCGCGGAACACTATTCCGGATGTTGCACGTTCATGCACGATCATGCATGATTCCCGGTATGAGCTCCGATCCCAGCCCCCTTCCCGCCCAGCGGACCCAGCAGATCCTTGAGGAACTGCGCCAGCAGGGCCGCGTAGTGGCCGCCGACCTGGCGCGCCGCTATGCCGTCTCTGAAGATTCGATCCGCCGCGACCTCCGCGAGCTGGCGGCGCAGGGCCTGTGCCAGCGCGTCTACGGCGGTGCCGTGCTGCCGCCGCCGAAGGAACGCCCACTGCGCGAACGCCTGACCCGCGATCGCGGCGACAAGGCAGAACTGGCCGCGCGCGTCTGCGCGCTGCTGCAGCCCGGCCAGGTGGTATTGCTCGATGCCGGGTCGACCAACCTGGCCATCGCCCAGCAGCTGCCCGC
The DNA here is from genome assembly GCF_029837545.1 of Stenotrophomonas sp. GD04024. Classification (NCBI taxonomy): domain Bacteria; kingdom Pseudomonadati; phylum Pseudomonadota; class Gammaproteobacteria; order Lysobacterales; family Lysobacteraceae; genus Stenotrophomonas; species Stenotrophomonas sp. GD04024. The sequence goes on from NZ_JAOEDV010000006.1 coordinate 34,822, forward strand.
CGCGTTGGGATTGACGCTGATCACCAACGCGCCGCAGATCGCCACCGCCGCCAGCGTGCATGAAGGCACCGCCGTGCAGCTGATCGGCGGCCGCCTGGCCAGCGGTGGCGGCGCGGTCGGTGCCGAAGCGCTGGCCCAGGTGCAGCGCCTGCGCGCCGATGTGTACCTGCCGGGCCCGTGCGCGGTGGACGGCGATACCGGCGTGTGGGCGATGGATTCGGAAGAAGCCACACTGAAGCGCGCAATGGTGGCGTGCAGCAGCCGCGTCATCGTCGCTGCCACCACTGAAAAGCTCGGCGCGCGCGGCAACTGGCAGATCGCCAGCCTCGACGAGATCGACGATCTGGTGCTGACCACGTCGGCGCCTCCCGCACTGGCCGCGCGCTTCCGTGCCGCCGGCATCACAGTGCATCCCACCCTGCCCTGACCGAACCGCCCATGCCTATTGCCAACCGCGCGCGTGCCGAACAGCACGCGACCCGCGCTGCGTTCTTCATCCCCGGCTTCGCTACCGCGTTGTGGGCCACGCTGGTGCCCTTCGCCAAGTCACGCACGGACATCAACGATGCCACGCTGGGCCTGGTGCTGCTCTGCCTGGGTGCCGGTTCGCTGCTGGCGATGCCGCTGTCCGGCGTGCTCGCCGCGCGCCTGGGCTGCCGTCGGGTGATGGTGGCCAGCACGTTGCTGATCTGCCTCAGCGTGCCAGGGCTGGTGTTGGCCGACACGGCCTGGCTGCTGGGACTGGTGTTGTTCGTGTTCGGTGCCGCGGTGGGGGCGATGGACTGCACGATGAACGTGCAGGCGGTGATCGTCGAGCGCGAAGCCCGGCGCGTGATGATGTCCGGCTTCCATGCCTTCTTCAGCATCGGCGGGTTCCTTGGTGCGGCCACCATGACCGTACTGCTCAGCGCACAGCTGCCACCGTTGGCGTCGGTGCTTGTCGGCGTGGGCGCCATGCTGCTGGTGATGCTGTTGTCGGCGTCATACTGGCACCGCGAGCGCATGCCGCATGACACGCCGATGCTGGCGATGCCTCACGGCGTGGTGCTGTTCATCGGCGTTCTGGCTTTCATCGCCTTCCTTGGCGAAGGCGCGATGCTGGACTGGAGCGCGGTGTTCCTCAGCGACGTACGTCGTGTCGACGCCAGCCTTGCCGGCATCGGCTATGTGACCTTCACCCTGACCATGACCGTCGCGCGCCTGTTCGGCGATGCGCTGGTGGCACGCGTCGGTCGCCAGCGCGCGATCGTGTTCGGCGCCCTGCTCGCCGCCAGCGGCGTGCTGGTGCTGACCCTGGTCACGCCCTGGCAGGCATCCCTGCTCGGCTATGTGCTGGTGGGCCTGGGTTGCGCCAACATCGCGCCGGCACTGTTCTCGCTGGCCGGCCACCAGACCCGCATGCCGGGTGCACTGGCGATTACGGCGGTGTCCACGCTTGGCTTTGCCGGCATCCTCGCCGGCCCGGCGCTGATCGGCTTCGCCGCCAATCACTTCGGCCTGGTCGCCGCGTTCATCGGCGTGGCGACGGCCCTGTTGCTGGTGGCGATGTCCACCCGCTGGCTGCGGGTGTGACCCGACGCATCAGCGCCGCCGACGCTGCACCTTCATCCGCACGCGCCGATAGCCGATCACGGTAGCGGTCGCGCACAGCGCGGTGCCTGCCGTGCTCAGCAGCAGCAACACGCCCAGTCGCGCGACGTCCTGCCGCAGCATCGCCGGCAGGTCCCAGCTGTGCAGGAAGTAGAACAGCCAGCGCCCTACCCGCTCGCGCTGGCCCAGGGTCAGCAGCGGGTCACCGCTGCCCAGGTCGAGGTAGACACGCGTCGCCTCGGCATCATCGAAGTCGGCAACCGCCACCGGAAAGCGGCGCACGGCCGCACCGTTCATGGCCTCGGGCGCGCGCGGATAGAAATAGGCATCAGGCGACTGCAGGACGCGGAAGTCCTGCAGCGGGGCATCCGACATCAGGCCTGCCTGCTGCTGCAGGCGCGCAGCAGGCAACTGGCGCGCGACCTGTAGCCGCCCGTCCACATTGGACACGATGCGGGTATCGCCCTGCCCGTCCAGCAACAGCGCGAACAGCTCGCCACCGATGCGACGCCACTGGATTTCCACCGGCCGGAACCGCGCGTCGCCGGCCACCGCCAGCAACGCCGACGGTTCGGCCAGCGCCCCATCCACCGCCACCCTGTCTCCGCGGTAACGGTCGGCATTGATCGCATTGCAGGTGCCGCTGAACACGCCCAGCGGATTCATCGACATCAAGCCGCTGAAGATCCAGGTGAACACGAAGGCAGCAGCGACCAACCCGATCAGGTGGTGCCAGCGCATCCAGGGTTCGACATACGGCGTCTTCGCGCCGGAGCGGTAGTGCCCGCGAAAACGCCAGCGCCACATGCCAACCACGATGCCGCTGATCGCCGCCACCGTGCACAGCGCAGACAGCACGATCACCACCCACGTCCATACAGGATCCACCGATTGCATGCGCAGGAAATACAGCCAGTGCAGCCACGCGCCCACATAGTTCCAGCGCTGCTGCGCATGCGGTGCATCCAGCACCACCTCGCCCGTGTGCGAGGACACGTAGAGGTCCCCAGGTTGGGTACCGCCCACCTCCACCCGGTACAGCGGCCGATGCGCATCCAGCGCGCGCGAGTGCGTCCAGCGATCCTCATCCACACGCATTGCGCCGACGAACGCCTGCCCGCCGGCGAACTGCGCGGCCGACGCTTCAGCTTGCCGTGCCGACACGGGCAGCAGCGCCTGGCCTGTCCGCGCCGACCACGCACCGACGTTGCTGCCGCTGCGCACCACATAGGTGGGTTCGCCACGCAGCGTGGTCAGCGCCACGGCTTCCGGCTCGGCCTGTACAGCGTATGGCAGCGCCGACAGCCCTCGCCAATCGACGGCATCACCCAGCACCGGCAACGCCGCCAGGCGCTCACCGGGTGTCAGCTTTGGATAGCCGATGAACAGCATCACCATGCCGCTGACGAACCACAGCAACATCAACAGGCATCCTCCGACGCCCAGCCAGCGATGCACCAGGTAGGTCCAGCGCTTGGCGGTGGAACGCAGCGACATGGCCCTTGCCCTCAGAAGCGATGATCGACGGTGAATTCGACGCGCCGGTCCGCACCCAGCAACCACTGTGTACTGGTGTAGTACGCGGTGGCGTAGTACGCCTTGTCGAACACATTGAACACGCGTGCAGTCACCCGCGTCCGCGGCGCGGCCTGCCAGGACAACGCCAGGTCGGTGGTGCTGTAGCCCGGCAGCTCCAGCGTGTTGGCGTTGTCGGCGTAGCGCTTGCCGACGTAGCGCGCGCCGCCGGCCAGGGTCCAGTCGGGCAGGAACTGCCAGCTCAACCACACGTTGGCCAGGCGTTCGGCCACATTCGGCGGCACATTGCCGTCGCGCGAGACCAGCACCGGCGGCGTCCCCGCGGTTTCCAGGAAGTCCTCGAACTCGGCCTTCAGCACCGTCGCGTTGGCATCGAGCGACCACTGCGGCGCGAAGTTCCAGTTCAACGAAGCCTCGATGCCACGCGAAGTCTGCGCGCCGATCTGCACGCGGCGGTCAGGCTGCAGCGGGTCGCGGCTGAGCAGACCGGTCTTGCGGATGCGGTAGGCGGCCAGCGTCCACTCGCCACCGTCGAAGGCCTGCTTCATGCCCACCTCGAACTGCCGGCCCTTGGCCAGGTCGAACGCCCCGTTGGCCGGGCTGATCATCAGCAGGCCGCTGACCGGGTCCGCTGCCTGCGAATACTGCGCGTACAGGTTCAGCGTCGGGCGCAGCGCAAACACCGTGCCCGCGCGCCACCCGGTGCTGCTGTAGGTCTTCGAGAGCACACGCTCGCCGCCTATCAGATCGGTGCGATCGATGCCGGCACGATCGTGGCGCAGCCCGCCCAGCACCGACCAGCGCTCACCCAGTGCCAGCCGGTCTTCCACGAACAGCGCGTACTGCTCGGCGCGGTTGCGGTAGCGCGGCAGGTTCGGCGCATCGCTGACGAACGTGCCGGGCACCGGATGGAACGGATCGACCGGGCCCGAACTGCCGGCATAGGTGTTGTTGGTGTGCTTGAAGTGCGCACGGTTGGCATCCAGTCCCACCGCGAAACTGTTCGCCAGGCCGCCCACCTCACCCTGCACGCGCAGCGTCGAGGTCAACCCGGTCTGGTCCTGGTTGTGGGTGATCCGGGTGTTGCCGGACCGATCAACCAGGCCGGTGCGTGGGTTGTAGACATAGGCCTCGGCGTTGCGCCAGTCGCGCTGGCTGTTGATCTGGTAGACGCGGGTGCGCCATTCGACGTTCGCGGTGGGCGTCCACAGCGCGTCGAGCTGGGTCCAGCGGTCACGGAAGCGGATCTGGCTGTCTTCCACGTTGAAGTTGCGGTGGCGCAGCGCGTCCAGCTGGCGACCGTCGATCAACGGCGTGCCGAAGTAGCGCATCGGCCTCTGCTGGCCCTGCGCATGGGTGAGGGTCAGCTGCAGGTCATTGCGCGGCTGCCACAACAGCGCACCGGAGAAGGTGGCGTCGCTGTTGCGCCCGCGGTCGACCCACCCCGCGCTGTAATTGCCACTCATGTCCAGCCGGTACGCCAGCGCCGGAGTCAGCGCGCCGCCGCTGCCGAATCCAAGGCGCGCGGTGTCCTCGCTGCCGACGGTCACGCTGACTTCGTTCTCGATGGCGCCGCGCGAGGGCTTCTTCGGCACGATGTTGATGACCCCGCCGATCGCGCCGTCGCCATGGATCACCGAGGCCGGCCCACGCAGCACTTCGATGCGCTCGATCGACCAGGTATCGAACGGGAAGGTGATGCCCACGCCCCCGTACTGGCGCAGCCCGTCATACAACCGCATCACCGACGCCCCATCGGTGAAACCACGGCTGGACAGCGCACTCAGCCCGTTGCCGGGATGCGGCATGGCGCTGATCGCACCTGCGCGGCTGATCGCATCGTTGAGGTTGGTATCGCCGCGCTGCTCCAGCTGGTCGCGGCTGATGACGGTGAGCGCGGCCGGCGTCTGCAGCACGCTCAGGCCCAGCGCGGAACCGGCGCTGGCGGAGGAGGACAGCTCGCCGCTGCGGGTATCCACCACGCGCACGGTATCCAGCGTGGTGGGAGGCGCCGTATCGGCGGCAAGGGCAGGCGCCGCCTGCAGAAGCCAGGCACACAGCGCAGGCAGCAGCGCCCGGCACAGGCACGCGGAGTTGGGGTTGGTTTTCATTGGGTCACGGCATGCAAGGCCACCCCGCATTGCAGGGCAGCAATCAGAAAGGGATAGGCACGCGCGTGCGGGCACCGGCCGTGGCCGGCAGCCTCATGGCAGGAAGATCACTGCAGCGCGCGTGCGGCTCAGGCGGTCCTGAGGACCGGTGGCCCACGCGCTCCCAGGGTGCCGCTGATCCGTTGCGGCAGGGCCTGCACCGCCCCGCGCAACGCGCGGCAGACCGGTGTCATCGGTGCCAACAGCAGCAACGCTGCCACCAGCAGGGTGATCATCCGTGCGGCGATCAGGCAGTAATCGCAGTCCACGCCCATCTCATGATCGGCATGGGGATCGGCAACAGGCTTCGGTGCCGCTTCGCCGTGCTGCATCGTCATCGCATGATGGTCGTGGTGGCCGTCCATCGCATGCTGTGCGTGCAGGCTGTGGTCCATCGCCGCCACCGTTGCGCTGGCCGCAACGTGGGCATGCGCCAGCCAGCGGCTCACCAGCGGGGCAAGCAGCACCAGCAGCATGGCAAGCCATGCCAGGGCCTGGAACCGGCGGTGGAGAACAGAACGGCGCACGCCGCCATTCTACGGGGCCTCGCCCAACCTTGGACCACGTTCAGGGTTGCTGCACAGGCGGTGCGACGTTATGACGCAGCCCCCGCCGTGCAGCGCGCTGCGTACTCCGGTGGGGACGGAAGGCGACCACACCGGCCCCTTCCGTCCCCACGCGGCAACGCTAGAACCGGGCCGGCTGCCGCACCGCGCGTTCCAGGAACATGACGCCCGCCTGCAGGCTGTTGCGGGCGTTCTCCAACCAGCGCTCCGGATCGGCGACCGCGAATCGCTCCTGCGCATCCACGTCACCCGAATCGGCCAGGTCAGCCAATTGCAGATGGATGTGGTTCTCCACCAGGCTCACCAGCACGGCGAGCTCGGCCGACACTCCGGCGATGCGCTCGGTGAAGCCAGCGTCGTTGCTGTTCAGAGACATGTCCCCTGTTCCTATGCGTTGCGGTGTTGATGGATGGCTTCGTAGCGCTCGGCACAGGCAGGCCCACAGAACAGCCTGGCCGGATCGTTGTCGAAGTCTTCGCTGCAGTCCGGGTTGTGGCATTCCCCAATGGGTGTGAGAGGGGCAACAGTGCGGGCCCGCGTTGCGTGCTGGGCCAATGCCTGTTGCAGATGGCGCGCTTCCAGTTCCTGCGCTTCGTCGATGGTGTCCGTCATGCCGGCTGTATTTTATCGGGGGGTGGTCGCACCGATTGAGAACGTCACAACGGCGGTGGACGAGACGCGCCCGTAATCGGATCGGCGTTCGTTGTTGCAGTGGATTTCAGGCATGCAGGCTCCTTGTGCATGGGCGCCCGGAAGGGCGGAAGGCGAGTCGGAAGGCCGTATCTGACGGCAACGGCATTATCGGAAAAACGGTTCTCGCCAACTGCGACACGCCGCCGCAGAAGCGACAATCTGCGAAGGTCATCGCAGATCCCTGGAGTACCGGGCTGCGACGCCGAGGTCAGGGATGCAAGGTGACGTAAGGTGTTGCAAAAGAGAGGTCGTTCCGACACCATGGCCGCATCACCGCCTCCCCTCTGCGGCTGACCCTGCCGCGTCGGCCGGTCGCCACGTGCACTGCGCCCGGCATGAATCACGCTGCGCATCGACAGGCTGCGGTGAACCGGACCACGCTTCAAGGGGCTTCGCCGAATGCACACATCGCACCCAGCGCAGGACGTCGTTCCCGCGTTCCTGCAGGTCATGCACGCACATGGCATCGTGCCGGACGCCCGCGGGCGCGAGGCACTCAATGCCGACGGCATGCTGGTGCGCTTCCATGTGGAGGGTGACCGCCCCGGCACACGCAATGGGTGGGCCGTACTGTTCGGCGACCAGGTACCGGCAGGCGAGTTCGGCAGCTGGCGCACCGGCACCCGTCATGCCTGGTGCGCGAAGTCACCCGGCACGCTCAGCGCCGCCGAACAGCGCGCCATCCGCCACCGCCAGGAGGCGGCCCGTGCCGAACGCGAGCAGCAGCAGCGCGAGCGCGAGGAGGCCGCCGCCAAGGCCGCCAATGTCCTGTGGAACCGCGCCGTACCGGCGGACGGCAGCCATCCCTATCTGGTGCGCAAGGGCATCCCTGCGCATGGCCTGCGCGTGGCGCCGTGGCCGGTACGCAACAGCGACGGCCTGGTCTTCCGCCACATCGACAACACGCTGCTGGTGCCGGTGATGAACGCTGCCGGTCGGATCGTTTCGCTGCAGGCGATCTTTCCGCGCATGGAACCCGCACTGGGACGCGACAAGGACTTCCTGTCCGGTGGCCGCAAACAGGGGTGCTTTCACGTCATCGGCAAACCGCTCGCTGCACAGCCGATCGCCATCGCCGAGGGCTATGCCACCGCCGCCTCCATCCATCAGGCCACCGGTTGGTGCGTGGTGATCGCCTGGGATGCCGGCAACCTCGCCGCGGTCGCCCGCGCCTGGCGCAGCGCCGTGCCCGACGGTGTGTTCGTGCTCTGCGCGGACAACGATCAATGGACCCGGCAGCCCGTGGACAATCCCGGCGTCACCCAGGCCACGCGCGCCGCCGCGGAGATCGATGCACGCGTGGCATGGCCCGAGTTCTCCGCAGTGCACGGTGACAGTGACCGCCCCACCGACTTCAACGACCTGCATCTGCGCGAGGGGCTCGAGGCAGTCCGCGCGCAGCTCCTGCCACCGCCAGCCGCCGTGGTGGAAGATGACACGGCCGGCGACGTCGCACCTTCGGCAGCCAGCGCGAGCTATCAGGTGCCTGGCAACCTGTCCGCATTCGATGCCTTCACGCCCTTTCCCGATACCAGCACGCGCGGCCGCCCATTGCCCACAGCGCGCAATCTGGCCGAACTGTGCCGGCGCACCGGCGTGACCGTGCGCTACAACGTCATCCGCAAGGACCTGGAGATCCTGGTGCCGGGCCTGCAGAGCACGGTGGACAATGCCAAGGAAGTGGCTGCCGGTGAAGTGATGGACTGCATGCACCGCGCTGGCATGACCACCGCCAGCTTCGAAACCAACCTGTGCCAGGTGGCCGAAGCCAACCCCTACAATCCGGTCGCCAGCTGGATCACCTCACGCCCGTGGGATGGCCAGTCCCGCCTGCAGGCCTTCTTCGATACGGTGCAGGAAGCGCAGCCCACCCGCATGGCCGACGGGCGCATCCTGAAGGAAGTACTGATGCGACGCTGGCTGGTCTCCGGCGTGGCGGCGGCCTTTGAACCGGATGGCGTGGTGGCGCGGGGTGTGCTGACGTTCGTCTCGAAGCAGAATCTGGGCAAGACACGCTGGGCCCGGCAGCTGGCACCGCCGGAACTGCAGCTGATCGCCGACGGCGTGGTGCTCGATCCGGCCAACAAGGACAGCGTCAAGCAGGTCATCTCCAAGTGGATCGTCGAACTGGGTGAAGTGGATGCCACCTTCCGCCGCACCGATATCGCCGCGCTGAAATCGTTCATCTCGCGCAGCCATGATGAGATCCGCCGTCCATACGCGCGCAACGAGTCGCGCTACGCGCGCCGGACCATCCTGTTTGCCAGTGTCAATGACGAGCGCTTCCTGCGCGACGCGACCGGCAACACGCGCTGGTGGACCGTGCATGCCGTGGCACTGGGCGAACCGGCGCGCATCGACATGCAGCAGGTGTGGTCCGAGGCCCATGCGCTGTACCGCAACGGCGAGACCTGGCACCTGTCCGGTGAGGAGCTGGATGCGCTGAATGCCACCAACAGCGAGCACGAACCGATCTCGCCGATTGCCGAACTGATCGACCGCCGTTTCGACTGGTCGCTGCCGACCGAGCACTGGAACGCACACTACCGCGCCACCGAGATCGTCATTGCCGCAGGCATCGACAAGCCGAACCGCCGCGATGTCAACGAGGCGGCCGCCTATGTGGTCAAGCGCCATGGCGTACGCACCCGCGTGGTCGGCAAGGAGCGGGCCAAGGTCTGGCTGATGCCGCCGCGCAGGCTCAACCTCGGCGAGCAGGCGGCAGGCCCGTTCTGATGCCGGGCGCCCACCGGCCGCACCAACCAAGATGTAAGTAGAGGAAAGGTGTTGACTAGAGGGGCCCAGGAAGGCAAGATGCCTGTATCGGCCACGCCACCTTCCAGGAGCGCTTGCGTCATGCCTCGTCCCCAACTTCATGCCTTCGAAGGCGAGCAGTTGACCGTGCGGCAGATCCACCAGCGGGTACCGGTGCTGTCCGAACGGACCATCCGCGATCACCTTGCCGCTGGCCGTCGTACCCGCACTGCCATGCTGTGCTTTGACCCTGTCGCGGCCGTTGCCCGCGGAGGGCGCATCACCCAGCGCCTGCTGCGTGCGCGCGGTGGTGCCGGTCGCGATTCCTGACCGCCGCCACCCACCGTCTTCTTCCAGGAATAGATTCCGCATGATTCCCGCCTCCCTCGACAGCGGCCATCGCATGATCGCCGACACTCTGGCCGCATTCCGTGCCGGCCCCGCCCTGCGCCGCACTCGGCTGCGGCCTGCCCCGCAGGCAGCCGGTCCGCTCTACATCGGCATCGCCGGCGCCAAGCATGCGGGCAAGGACACCCTGGCCAATGGACTGGCCTCGGCACTGGCGTTGCCCTGCGACAGCTTTGCGGCACCGCTGCGGGCGCTGGCTCAGCTCATCCCTCAGCAGCTGATGCAGAGCGCCGGAACCGGATCGGGGCGTGATTGCATCCTCCCCGAACTGCGGGTGCGCGCGTTGTTCGCACGCCTGCCTGCAGGCGGACTGGTGCCGGATGTGCGCTTGGCCGATGAAGCCCGCGCGATCCGCCGCCGTGGCGGTGTCGTGATCCGCGTCAGCCGTCCGGGCCATGCCAGCGAACAGGCCTTGCCGGACCATCTGGTCGACATCGAAGTAAACAATGACGGCACCCCGGCCGATCTGGTGCGCAGGACGCTGGACCAGCTGCTGTCGCGCGGCGTGATCTGAACGCGGCACGGGGCCGTGTGATCTCTCTTCCCACTCATCCGAGCGCAGGTCGTGGCCCATCATCGGCGAAAATGATGTAAGGTCGCCTCATCACCGACGACACCTGTCGTCACCCTGCATCCCCCAATCATTTTCGCAGAGAGGAAACCCCATGGAGGTCGAACAGTTCGCGTCGACGCGCCTCAAGGCCATCGAATTGTTCAAGTCCCAGCCCAAGGGTGACAAGGACATCGTGAGCCTGGATGCGATCTTCATCTCGCTGTGCTCGCAGGCCTGCACCCAGGCGGGCGATGGCAGCACGACGCAGGCCCGTACCGTGGCCCGCCCCGGCAGGCAGCAGCCGCCCGCACCGTGGTTCACCGAAACCCTGGCCGCCCTGAAGGGCAAGGGTGAATCGATCACCGTGGCGCGCTTCCTGATGTTCGCCAACCGCTTTCCGGTCAAGCGCATGGATCAGGTCAATGCGGCGCGCTGGCTGCGCGACGCCGGCTACATCCCCCGCAAGACCGGCGGCAACCTGGTGTTCGACCTCTGATCCAGCCCCACCTGCAGCCCTGAAGCCCCGGCATCGTCCGGGGCTTTTTTGTTTCCGGGCCTGCGCCCGGACGTGAGGGCGGGCAACAAGGCCATCCTCACCCCATACCTGCCGGATTCCCCTTGACCTGCCTCTGTTTCCACACGGTGAGGACAGCGAGTACAGGAATACGGAAAACAGCCGCGGCAACGACAACCCGGCGAGAGCCACCGCAGGCATCCGCAGCGCTGTCCTCACCGGTGCTCAGGCTCACTGAATGCCTTCAGCACGTAATTTCGAAAGTAGATGAAAGGTGTTGACCGGAAGGGCGGGAGGGCAACAGTGGAGATCAATGCCACTGACGACACTCCTCATGAACGCCCTGCCCGACAGCATCCAGACCCTCGCCGAGGTCATCGGCGAATCCGCAGCCCTCACGCTGGTGCGTGCATGGCCGCCGACCACCTCCAGCACCACCGGCCGCCACCGCGTCATCGTCTACGTGCCGTCCACCCTGCCCGACCAGCACCGGCTGATCGACATCCTCGGCTACGACGTCGCCCAGCGGCTGGTCGCGCACTTCGGTGGCGAACTGCTGTTCCTGGCCTCCTGCTTCGCTGCCGGTGCGCAGCAGCGCCGCGAACGCATCGCACGTGCCGTTGCCAGCGGCATGCCACGCGACCACGTCGCGCGTGAGTTCGGTGTCTCGCAGACCACCATCAAGCGCGCCCTGCGCGATGCCCGCTCCGCGCCACCGCCTGCGGTCCATCCGGCCCTGCTCAAGGGATACGCACGCGCATGAACGAGAGCGATCTGCTGGCCGGCCTGCCGGACTGGGCCAAGTACCTGGGCGGTACCTCCGGCGTATTGATCGCGGTGTCGCTGTGGCTGCGCCAATGGCTGTCGTCGGCCAAGGTCGACCGCACCGCCGATGAAGCCACCAGCAACACCCTGCGCACCCTGCAGGAGCAGCTCGCCGCCGAGCGCACCCGCGCCGATGGCCTGATGCACGAACGCGAGGCGATGGCGCAGGAGATCGGGCAACTGCGTGGCGAGGTCAACGCCCTGCGCGCGCAGATCGCCCAGCAGAGCGTGCAGATAGACGCGCTGCTGGCACTGGTGCGCAAGCAGCCGGAGGCGGCCGCATGACCGCCGCCGCAGCCAGCGCCCTCGGCGGTGCCAATGTGGCCGCGTTCCTCGACATGCTGGCCGTGTCCGAGGGTACCGACATTCCCAGCCAGCGCTCACGTGACCGCGGCTACGACGTGATCGTCGGTGGCCAGCTGCTCGGCACCTACCGCGACCATCCCCGCGTCCTGGTGTCGCTGCCGCGCTATGGCATCAAATCCAGCGCCGCCGGCCGTTACCAGTTCCTGCGCAGTACCTGGGACGACCTGCGCGCACGCCTGGGCCTGCCCGACTTCGGCCCGGTCTCGCAGGATCGCGCCGCGGTCGCCCTGCTCAAGCAATGCGGTGCCTACGAGCTGGTACGGCTGGGACGATTCGACGCCGCCGTCAGCGCGGCACGGCGCATCTGGGCATCGCTGCCGGGCGCCGGGTATGGGCAGAAGGAACACGCACTGGAAACGCTGCGCGCTGCCTATCGCGCCGCGGGTGGAGCCCTGGCATGACCCCACTCGCGCTGAGGCTGCGCGTCGGCCTGCTGCTGCTCGTCGGCAGCCATGCCGGCTGCGCCTGGCTGGGGTGGACCCTGCGGGACCGCAGCGCGGACCTGGCCTTTGCCAGCGCCCAGGCCGCACAGCAGGCATCCCGCGCTGATACGGCGCAGGCCGCACATCAGCAGGACCTCGCCAATGCCCGGGCCGGCGCCCGCGCCGAATCACAGCGCCTGGCCACGCAGGCCGAGCGCACCCAGCAGTTCAACGCCCTGCAACGGGACATCGACACCCATGCCAAGACTCCTGGCCGCGATCGCGGCGACGCTGATGCTGAGTTCGTGCGCATCTGGCGCGAAGCCAATGCCGGCGGCGCACTGCCGCATTGACCTCGCCATCGCCCCGGCGCAACTGCGTGTCGCGCCCGCGCTGCCCGACCTCGATAGCGCTGATGACGAAGCACTGTTGCGCAATCACGTCGAGGTCGCACGTCGGTACCACGCGCTCGCCGATCAGCTGCACGCGCTGCTGTGCAGCCTCGGTGGCCAGCGCGGCATCACGCTCAATGGTGCGCAACCCCTGATGCCTGCGGGCTGTGACAGCGGTGTTGCATCCCCGCGCGCCGCGACCAAGCGCTGATCCGGCTGCGAGCGGCCACGCCTGCAGTGCCGCGCAACGGCGGTGATGGCAACACTGGCCACGCCCTTTTTCCATTCAATGCACGAGCTGACATGGCGACCGACCCCTCTCCTCCACCGCTGGATGCATTGCTTGCCGCCATCGCAGCGGCCATCCGTGCGCGCTTCCCGTACTTCGCAACCGTCGAGTTCCATCGGGAGGCCGGCACCGAAGGCATGGCGACGCCCGCGTGCCTGCTGGCGATGACCCGCTGCGACCGCAGCAAGGACAACGCCGACGGCAGTGGGCATATGCAGGCCCTGCTGCGCTTCGAGGCACGTGTTGTTCTGGCCGCGGACGCGCCCGGCGTGGCACTGCAGCTGCGCAACACCGCCGTCGACCTGGCCTCCTGGCTGCACCAGCTCGGCCGCTTTCCCGGCGTGCTCAGCGGCGCGATCGACGTGATCGCCGCATTGCCCGAAGACACCGCCACGGCGCTGCCAGGGCTGCGCAGCTGGATCGTCGAATGGTCGCTTCCGATGGCACTGGGCAGCAACGCCTGGGAAGAGACCGGCGGTGTGGTACCGCGCGCCAGTTTCAGCTTCGCGCCCGAGATCGGCCGTGCCCATGAGCCCCGCTACCAGCCGCTGCCGGAGCACGCGCCATGAGCGCCGAGCACGCACGGCTGATCGGCAACCTGTTGATGATCGGCGTCGTGCGCGAGCTCGACGAAGCCGCAGCGCGCGTACGCGTCGATGCCGACGGCATGCTCACCGACTGGATTCCCTGGCTGGAACGACGGGCCGGGCCGGGCGCGCGCAGCTGGTGTGCTCCCGAACCGGGCGAGCAGGTGGTGCTTGCCTGTCCCTACGGCGACCCGGGCCAGGCGCTGGTGCTGGGCAGCCTGTACCAGGACCGCTTTGCCGCACCGGCCGACTCGCGCCTGCGGCAGCGTACCCAGTACGCCGACGGCAGCATCGTCGAGTACGACCAGGAAACCACCACGCTCAGCGTCAACGTCGGCAGCGGCAAGGTCATCGTGACCTGTGCAAGCGCGCAGGTGATCGCCAGTGAATCGGTGCTGCTCGATACACCGTCGATCAAGGCCACCGGCGACCTGGACGTGACCGGTGCGATCACCGCCGGCAAGGACATCAGCACCCCGGGCGAGATCAAGGCCGGCGCCATCGGCCTGAAGGCACACAAGCACACCGCGCAGGGCCCCACCGCCCCGACCACGCCGGCCCAGGCCTGACCGGCCACGGCTGCAATGCCCTGAAAACCTGCAGTCCACGACGATAGAGACCATGCGAGGAATCGACGCCAACACCGGCAAATCCCTGGATGGGCTGGCCCATCTGCACCAATCCGTGCGTGACATCCTCACCACGCCCCTTGGCTCCCGCGTACTGCGCCGCGAATACGGCTCACGCGTGTTTGAACTGATCGATGCGCCCACGAATCGCTCGCTGCGCATGGACCTGATTGCCGCCACCGTCGACGCCCTGGCGCGATGGGAACCGCGGCTCCACGTCGAGAACGTCGACGTCTCCCTCCCCGCCCCCGGCGTGATGATCCTGGCAGTCACCGGCATCCATCTACCCGACGGGCAGGCCATCACCATCGAAGGAATCGAGGTTCGCTAACCGTGGCATCCGGCTCGTTCACCAGTGTCAATCTGTCCCAGCTGCCTGCCCCGGCGGTCATCGAAGTGCTCGATTTCGAAGCCATGTTCGATGAATCGCTGACCGCGCTGCAGGCCCTGGATCCCACCTTCGACGCGCTGCTGCCGTCGGACCCGGCCTTCAAGATCCTGGAGGTCTGCACCTACCTGCGCCTGCTCGACCGCCAGCGCGTCAACGACGCCGCGCGTGGCGTGATGCTGGCCTACGCGGTCGGCAGTGACCTGGACCATCTCGCTGCGATCTTCGGCATCGCCCGCCAGGTCCTGGCCCCAGGCAAGCCGCAGGAGGGCATCGCGCCACGCTACGAGAGCGATGAAGATTTCCGCCGCCGTATCCAGCTGGGCCCGGAAGGCTTCAGTGTGGCGGGGCCGGAGGGCGCGTATGTGTTCCATGCACTCAGCGCCGATCCGCGCGTACTCGATGCAAGCGCGACGAGTCCCGCGCCCGGCGAAGTCGTGGTCTCGGTGCTGTCGCGCGAGGCTGATGGAACCGCCACCCAGGGCCTGCTCGACATCGTCGAGGCGAAGCTGGGTGCCGATGACGTACGGCCGCTGACCGATCACGTGCTGGTGAAGCCGGCCACGATCGTCAACTACGCGGTCGAGGCTGCGCTGTTCACCTTCGCCGGCCCGGACTCGCAGGTGGTGCTGGCCGAGGCGCGCAGCCGCCTGGATCGCTACATCAGCGAATCGCACCGCCTCGGCCGTGACGTCACCCGTTCGGGCCTGTTCGCCGCACTGCACGCCGAGGGCGTACAGCGCGTGGAGATCACCCGCCCCGCTGCCGACGTGGTGGTGGATCGCACCCAGGCCACGCATTGCACCGGCGTGACCCTGACCCATGGCGGCACCGATGAATGAGCCCAGCACGCGCCTGATCAATGCGCGCCTGCGCGGCGCGATCGATGGCCGCAACCGCACCTTCCGCCACCCCGGTGGCGCGCTGGCGACGCTGCAGGCGGTGTACCGCACCAACGCGCAAGGACGGCAGCCACTGCAGGGCGGCATTATCGAGGGAAGCGTGGTGACCCTGGCTGCTGCACCGGTACCCGGCGAGATCATCGACGGTGACGCCCAGGTGGTGGTGCCGTCGGCAGCGAACCTGATGCCCGCCAATGCCACCCGTGCCGAGCGCGCGCTTGCCCGCGCCAGCGTCGCGCGCCCGCTGCCGGTGGACATCACCGCACTGTGGGACGCCGACCGCTGCCCGACCGCACTGCTGCCCTGGCTGGCCTGGGCGCTGTCGGTGGATGAGTGGAAGGCCTATTGGCCCGAAGCCGTCAAGCGCGCCCGGGTACGCACGGCCATTGCCATCCAGCGCCGCAAGGGCACCGCTGGCAGTGTGCGCGACGTGGTCGCTGCCTTCGGTGGCTCGGTGCTTATCCGCGAATGGTGGCAGCTGCAGCCCAAAGGACCGCCGCACACCTTCGAAGCAGTGATGACCATCGCCAACCAGGGCGGCCAGCCCGCCACGGCGATGTTCGTCGAGGACGTCATCGGCGAGATCAGCCGGACCAAGCCGGTGCGATCGCACTTCACCTTCACCCAGGGCATGCAGGCCGACGCCGCCGTCGGCGCCCTTGCAGCCGCCCACGCCACGGCCTTCCGCCGCCTTCAACTGATCGGAGAGTAACCCCCGCATGCGCTTGAAAATCACCGATGCCGGCTTCGCCAGGCTGGTCAATCCGCCGAACACCGGCACCAACGCCGTCCTGATTACGCAGATTGGTTTGACATCCACTGCCTTCACTCCATCGGCAGGGCTTACCGCGCTGCCAGGCGAAATCAAACGCGTCGCCAGCTTCGGCGGGCAGGCGGTGGGCGATGACACCGTGCACGTCACCATCCGCGACGACAGCGCAACGGCCTACACGCTGCGCGGGTTCGGCCTGTACCTGGCCGACGGCACGTTGTTCGCCACGTATGGCCAAGCCGATCCGATCATGGAGAAGTCGGCCGCCTCGATGCTGCTGCTGGCCACCGATACGCGCTTCGCCGAGGTGGATACCGCACTGATCCAGTTCGGTGACGCCGGCTTCCTCTATCCGCCCTCCACCACCGAGGTCGTGGGTGTGGTCGAACTGGCCACCAGCACCGAAGCCGAAGATGCGACCGACACCCAGCGCGCGGTGACGCCGCGTGGCGTACGCGCCTACACCGACAAGCGCTTCGGTGCCAGCGCCCCGACCGCACTGGCGAAGACACTGCTGTCGGCCACGACCGCCACGGCAGCCCGCACCGCGCTGGAACTGAAGAGCGCCGCACTGAAGGACACCGGGCATGGCAACGGCCTGGACGCCGACACCCTGGACGGCAAGCACGCCTCCGAGTTCGCCCTGGCCGGTGACTTCGCCACGGTGGGCCACAAGCATGTGATTGCTGATGTGACCGGGCTGCAGGAGGCGATCAACGACAAGGCCAACCTGTCGCGCAATGACTTCCGCGACCAGCAGTTCATTGGCGGCACATACCCGCTGCTCGGCTTCGGCAAGTACGGTGCGGAATCCGCGTACATCGGGGCTTGGGACGGCAAGTCGGTCTGGAGGTCATGGAATGCCGGCCGGACCGCCGCAGGCGAACTGACCATCGCACACAACGACGTGCCGCGTTGGAACGGCTCGGCGATGTGGCATGCAGGCAACTTCGCGCCCGATACGAAAATGGACAAGACCGGAGGGACTTTCACCGGACACGTCGGCGTGAATGGAAACTCGCTTCGTTCCTATGGCTGGAATGGTGTGGCCAACGATGGCGTACTCGTGCTGGGCGACGCCAACTCGTACATCTTCAAGAACGGATCGAATTTCACTTTCGCCAATGCGGCAGGCGGATACACCGCCATGCTCAACGCCGGTGGCACTGTCTGGACCAGCGGCAACTTCGATCCGGCGAGCAAGGTAAGTAAAGCTGGCGACACGATGACGGGCGAGTTGAAGAACCTCTCGCATATCACCGCAGGTCCAGCAGCCAGCAACAAAGTTCGCATCACCGTTTCCGGGGACGGTTATCCGTGCATCATGGGTACCAACCCAGCAGTCGATGCATACGTGCCGATGAACTACTACGGCACACGACACACCTTCAACTCCGGCATTTTCGCCAGCGGTCCGTCAATGATCCGCGCCGCGGGCGATTCCCAGCCAGGCATCCGATTCCACTCACAAACGCTCAACGGCTATCCGCGCACCACGATTGAAGCCGTCACGGGTGACAGTAGCAGCTTCGCGGAAATGCACGCGATCAGCAACGGCTTCCACTTCTACAACCCCTCGTTGCGACGTGGCATCCGCATGTCCAATGCCGGACAGGTGACCACCAGCCCGGAGTCCACGAACCCCGGCACCGGCATTACGGGCTTTGGCTTCACTTCTGAAGGCTCGTTCGGCGGGGGCTTCGGAATGCTCGACAACTCGATGCAGGGTGGGTGGTGGATGGCCGCCGGCACCATGCAATGGGGTATCAGCACCTATCCGAACAGCATGGCTGCCGCAATGACGCTGGGGGGCAATGGCGTGCTCACCACATCGGGTGGCTACGACTTCGGCTCTTCGCGCAAGCTGAAGAACATCGAAGGCACGCTCCCCTACGGCCTGGCAGCTGTCGAGCGGATGGAACTGGCAGCCGGCCACTACAAGCCCGAGTACAACGATGACGGTCGTCGCCGCCTGTTCTTCGTCGCAGAGCAGCTGGCCGAACTGGTCCCGGAAGCGGTCGACCTGGAAGGCGTCGAGTTCCAGGGCGAGCGCGTGGCATCGGTCAAGCTCGACCAGCTGCTGCCGGTCCTGGCCAAGGCCATCCAGGAGCTGTCGGCCGAGGTTCGCGCCCTGAAGGCGGAGCGTTGATATGGCCAGTGGCTATCGCTCCGGCGGCACGGATTTCGATGACCTGTTCGATCCCTATGTAGAGGGTCCGCTGGCACAGGATTCGGGCCGCCGCGTCGGCGGCACCGACCTGAGCCGCCGCTACGCCCACATCCAGTACGGCAGCAAGCGTGCGGACGTCGGGCATCGCATTGGCGGCATGGACGTGTCGAACCTGTGGGCGGCCCGGGGCACCGCGCAGTACGACGCGGTCACCATCCCCAACCCGAGCATCGGTGGCTCGTCCTACGCCGGCGCTGCGCCCAATGGACACGCGGCCTTCAGCTTCAAGTCCAACGGCATGGTGCAGACGTGGACGAACAACCCCAACGGCGTCACCCGCACCTTCGGTCCATGGCTCATCCGTGGTATCGCGAGCAACTTCGAGATCCGCTACACCAAGGTCGAAGGCGATGCGAATCCTTCCGGAACGGGTGCCTGGTTGAATCTCGGTACCGATCGCTACTGCGGATTCGACGTTGTCTACGGCAGCGCGGGCTGCAGCCTCATCGTCGAGATTCGCCGAGCCAGCACCGGCGTCGTCCTGGCGCGCGAAGACCAGGTCTACATGAGCGCATCGCACTCGCGTGGTGACACCGGACCCATCATGGAATGACGCCGCGGCCACGATTGCAATTATCGCCAGCGCCGCCTTCTCCGAACATTACCCCGTCGCCTGCACACGCCGGCACACACCCACACCGAGGAAGAACCCCGAATGACCGAATTTCTCCATGGCGTACAGGTCGTCAGCATCGATACCGGTGCCCGTTCGATTGCCATCGCCTCCAGCAGCGTGATCGGCATCGTCGGCACCGCACCGCTGGCTGACACCGAAGCGTTCCCCATCAACACCCCCGTCCTGGTGACCTCGCCCTCGCAGGCGGCCAAGCTGTCGGCCAAGACCGGCGCCGAAGCCGGCACGCTGCCCGGCGCACTCGATGCGATCTTCGATCAGTCCAGTGCTGTCGTCGTCGTCATCCGCGTCGAGAACGGTGCCAACGAAAGCGCCACCCTGGCCAACGTGCTGGGCGGTGTGAACGCACAGACCGGCGCCTATGAAGGCGTGCATGCCCTGCTGGCGGCCAAGTCCATCGTCGGCGTCAAGCCGCGCATCCTGGTCGCACCGGGTTTCACCCATGTGCATCCCACCGATCCGGCCAAGCCCGAGGCGGTACTGGCCAACCCGGTCGTGGCCGAGCTTCTCGGCATCGCCGACAAGCTGCGCGCGGTGATCATCAAGGACGGCCCGAACAGCAACGATGAGGCCGCCAAGAGCACCACCGCCCTGACCGGTTCCAAGCGCGTCTACGTGGTCGACCCGGCGCTGCTGGTGCAGTCCGGTGATGCCATCGTCATCCGCTACGCCTCCGGTGCCGTGGCCGGCGCCATCGCCCGCAGCGACAACGAGCGCGGCTGGTGGGCGTCGCCGTCGAACCTGGAACTCAACGGCGTGGTCGGTACCGCGCGTGCCATCGACTTCGGCCTGTCCGACACCACCAGCCGCGCCAACCTGCTGAACCAGGCCAACGTGGCCACGGTCATCCGCGAAGGTGGCTTCCGCCTGTGGGGCAACCGTACCGCCAGCAGCGACCAGAAGTGGCAGTTCCTGTGCGTGGTGCGCACCGCCGACATCATCGCCGACAGCCTCGAGGCCGCTCATCTGTGGGCTGTCGACCGCGGCATCAGCAAGACCTACGTCGATGACGTGCGCGAAGGCGTCAATGCCTTCCTGCGCGGCTTGAAGACCCAGGGCGCGATCCTCGGCGGCAACTGCTGGATCGACCCCGATCTGAACGCAGCGGACAGCGTGGCCCAGGGCCGTTTCTACTGGGACTTCGACTTCACCCCGACCTACCCGGGTGAACAGCTGACCTTCCGCATGCACATGAACAACAACTACGTCTCGGAGATCTTCTAAGCATGGCGCGCAACGTCCGCAAGAACTTCAACTTCTACGTCGATGGCAAGGGCTATGCCGGCAACGTGGAATCCTTCACCGCTCCGAAGCTGACGCTGAAGACCGAGGATTTCCAGGCGGGTGGCATGTTCGCCCCGACCGAAATCACCCTGGGCCACGAGAAGCTTGAAGCCGAGGCCGTCCTCATCGCTGATGACCCGGACATCATGGGCAAGTTCCATGTTGTGGAGAGCAAGGAGTATTCCTTCACCGCACGCGAGGCACTCGAATCCAGCGACGGCAGCATCACCGCCGTGGTCCACAACATGCGCGGCAAGGTCAAGGCCATCGATCGTGGCGAGTCCAAGTCCGGCGAGAAGGGCACGGTGAAAATCTCGCTCGCGCTGAACTACTACAAGCTCACCCACGGACCGCTGGTCGTCCAGGAGCTGGACGTGGTCAACATGATCGCCAAGCAGAACGGCGTGGACATGCTGGCCGGCCTGCGCAGCGCCCTGGGCATCTGACCCCGCACGCATCTCCACAGCACCGGGGGCGCCTCGCGCCCCCGCCTTCATCGCGCTCCCTCGATTTCCAGGAACACACCCATGTCCAGCAAGACCAAGACCGCCAACGACCACGTCATCGAACGCGATGGCTATGCCGAAGTCACCCTCACCCGCCCGCGCCAGGTCAATGGCGTGGAGACCGCCGTGCTGCGCATGCGCGAACCCACCGTGGAAGACATGGAGCGGTTCCAGGATGACAAGGGCAGCGATGCACAGCGTGAGGTCCGGATGATCGCCAACCTGTGCGAGATCCCGCCGGACGACCTGCGCAAGCTGCCGCTGCGCGACTACGCCCGCCTGCAGTCGGGGGTCGCGCTTTTTACCACCTGACCCTGCCGCAGATCAGGCAGGGAGTGCTCGCCCTGGCCGGCCATACCGGCTGGGGCCTGCGCGAAATCATGACGCTGCGGGTGTCGAAGTTCATCTGGTGGATACAAGGATTGCCGGTACATGGCGAGTAACGTTCAAACGACAACGATCACGATCGGTGGCTCGATCTCGGGCTCGCTGAAGTCCGCACTGTCCTCCACCGAGGATGGACTGAAGAAGATCGGCAGCGAACTGGACAGGCTGGAGCGCAAGCAGCGCTCCATGAGCAAGGCGAACCCCTCGCTGGTGAAGCTCAAGCAGAACGTTGCCGGGCTGCGCCAGGAGTATGCCAGGCTCTCCAGCGAGGGCGATCGCCTGCGCAAGGTGCAGACCGGCCTGGAGCGCGTCGAGAAGGCGAGCACCGCCAATCTGCGTAGCCGCAAGAAGCTGGGAACCTCCTTCAAGGAGTCACGCACCCTGCTCGGCAGCGCAGTGACCCAGCTGGCCAAGCCGGTCGAGAACGCCTCCAGCTTCGCCCGCCAGAACCAGCAGATCGGCAGCGCAGCGGGCCTGGACAACGGCCAGGTCAAGGCGCTGGGAAGGACAATCCTGGCCGAGACCGGCAACACCAACCAGAAGGCGAATGACCTGCAGCGCGCCATCCGGCTGCTGGTCGACGCCGGCATGGATGCACAGTCGGCGCAGACCAGCCTGCGCGCCATCGGCCGCACCGCCACCGTCACCGGCACCGGGATCGACGACGTCTCCAGCGCCGCCGTTGGCCTGCAGCAGTCATTCGACATCGACCCTGCCAACATGCAGTCGGCGCTGGATGTCCTGGTCGTCAGCAGCCGCCAGGGCGGGCTGGGGCTGAAGGACATGGCCAAGGTAATGCCGGTGCTGGGAACGTCGTTCCAGGCGCTGAAGCTGCAGGGCAACGCCGCAGCGGCCACCATGGGCGCGGCACTGGAAGCCACGCGCAGGTCCGCGGGCGGCGCTGACCAGGCAGCCACCCAGATGAAGGGCTTCATGACATCGATCATGTCGCCGGAGCTCCAGGCCAAGGCCAAGAAGGGATTCGGCCTCGACCTGCGCAAGGTCATCAGCGACGCGCAGAGCAGCGGTGGCAACCCGTTCGACGCTGCGATGCAGGCCATCATCCAGGCCACGGCCGGCGATCAGCAGAAGATCGGCAAGCTGTTCGGCGATGCACAGGCGAAGAACTTCGTCGGCCCGATGATCCAGAACTGGGACCAGTACATCCGGATCCGCGACAAGGCGCTCAATGGCTCTGCCGGAACCACCGATGCGGCTTACGCCAATGCCATGCAGACCGACCCGGAGAAGATCCAGGGCGCGAAGATCGCCGTGGACAACCTGTCCAAGGCCTTTGGTGCGGCGTTGCTGCCCGCGGTCGGCGACGCCGCGGTGAAACTGACCGAACTGCTGAACGGCGTAACCACCTTCGTGACCGAGAATCCGAAGCTGATCGCCAATACCACCAAGGTGGTGGTGGGCATGCTCGCCATGCGCAGCGCGGTACTCGGTGCCCGTTACGCCTGGACGTTCGTGAAGGGTCCGATCCTGGGCGTGCAGAAGGTCTTCCAGCTGTTCCGTGCCGGCAACCTGCTGGCCCAGCTGGGGCGCTTCGGCCCGATGGCCATGCGTATCGCCTCGGTGTTCCGCGTCGTCGCCACCGCAGTGGGGGCCATTGGTGGCGGACCTATCGCGGTAGCTGTGGCCGCGCTCACTGCCGGTGCCCTGCTTGTCCGCAAGTACTGGGAGCCGATCAAGGCCTTCCTCGGCGGTGTATGGGAAGGTCTCAGCAGTGCGGGCACCTCCGCGATGGGAGAACTGGTGAATGCCGTTGCGCCGCTGCGTCCGGCGTGGGAGGCCGTGGGTGCCCTGCTGGGGCAGGCCTGGGACTGGCTGTCGCGGATGCTGGCCCCGGCGCAGTACACCGGAAACGAACTCTCCCGCGTGGGCGAGATCGGCAAGCTGGTGGGCGAAGCACTCATGCTCAACTTCCGCGCCGTCATCCATGTCGCTGGCTTCGTCGCCGAGGTCTTCAGGATGATCGGTGAGGTCATCGGCACCGTGGCCGGATTCATCGTCGTCACCTTCGGCGGCGCCTGGGACTGGGTTGCAGCAAAGGTCAGCAGCGTGATCGACACGATGATGACCAAGATGGCCCCCTTCATGAAGGTGGTGGGCACCATCATGGACAAGGTCGGGGGCGTGCTGGGCACCGCCAAGGACAAGATCGCGTTCGGTGTGAACACCGCGGCCGATGCCTACGGCGCGATACGCGCAAACGGCGGCATACAGCTCCCGCCGGTGATGCTCGCGCCCGCCAGCATGCACAGCGCCAGCGTGCAGCCACGCATGCCGAATGCCTTTGGTACACCGGCCGGGCGTGCCGCACCGGAGATGCCTTCGCCCACACCGCGCAGCGCCACCACGGTGCAGCAGCAGCAGACCAACAACATCACCATCCACCAGCAGCCAGGCGAATCCAGCGAAGCGGTGGCGCGCCGCACGGCCGACGAGCTGCAGCGTCGCAGCGCGGTGACCGCCCGTGGTGGCCTGGCAGACAGGAACTGAGCATGAAACGCGAATTCGTAACCGGCGCAGTGGACAAGCTGCTGTCGCAGTTCAAAGCCAACGACTCCGGCAACGCCCCGGTCCTGCTGATGCTGGGCGGCTTCAAGTTCAGCCTCAACACCGCGGTCTTCCGGGAGATCCAGCAGTCCAACGAGTATCGCTGGCAGGCGCAGGACCGCGTCGGCCAGATGGCGGCCCTGCAGTACACCGGACCGGGCTCGGCCAGCATGACCCTGCCTGGCGTCATCTACTACCAGTTCCGCGGCGCCGGCAATGAGCTCGCACAGCTGCGCAGGCTGGCCGCGCAGGGCACGCCTCATCGACTGCTGACCGGCAAGGGCGGCAACCTGGGCCTGTGGGTCATCGAGAAGATCGATGCCACCGCCAGCGAGTTCACCGCCGACAGCGCGATCCTGAAACAGGAATTCACCCTTTCACTGCGGAAGCACAGCGATGGCACGAACATATAACACCCGCGACGGCGACGTCGTAGACCGTATCGCGTATGCGCACTATGGCGAGCAGTCACCGGCCATCCTGCGCGCGGTACTCGACGCCAACCCGGGCCTGGCCGCGCGCGGCCCGGTGCTGCCTGCCGGCGTGGCGATCACCCTGCCGGAGGTGCAGCGCCCGGCCAGCGAGCGCAAGGGAGTCGCCCTGTGGGATTGAACATCGCGCCGGCCTTCCGCGTGGTCGCCAACAGCCAGGACATCACCGACAAGATCATGGCGCGCTTCAAGTCGCTGCGCATCACCGACGAGACCGGCAACACGTCCGACACGCTGGAACTGCAGCTGGCCGACCATGATCCGTCCGACCCGATCCAGCTGCCACCGGTGGGCGCGGAACTGGAAGCCTTCATCGGCTATGACGGCGAAGTGCGGCGCGTGGGCCTGTACATCTGCGACGAGGTGGAGATCTCCGGCTTTCCCGGCAGCATGACGCTGCGCGCCCGGGCGGCACCGTTCGAAACCAGCAAGGGGGGCAAGAGCGACCTGCAGACGCAGAAGACACGCACCTGGAAGAAGGGCACCACGATCGGCGACATGGTGCGGCGCATGGCCGGCGAGCATGGGCTGAACGCAGCGGTGAGCGCATCGCTGGCGTCCATCGTGCTGCCGCTGACGGTGCAGTCGCAGGAGTCGGACATGAACCTGCTGCTGCGCCTGGCCAAACAGCACGACGCCATCGCCAAGCCCGGAGGCGGGCGCCTGGTGTTCGTGAAGCGGGGCGAATCCACCAGCGCCAGCGGCGAGCGCATTCCCGATGTCACCCTCACCCCGGCCGACGGCAGCGACTATCGGGTAACCCTTGCCGCACGCGAAGATGCCGGTACCACCATTGCCTACTACCGCGACGTGCGCAGTGCCAAGCGCCAGGAAGTGAAAGTGGGGAGCGGTGAACCGATCATGCGCCTGCGCATGGCCTATGCCGACCGGGAGAGCGCAGAGGCGGCGGCACGCGCCAAGCATCGCGAACAGGCACGGCAGACGCGGACGCTCAGCTACACCCTGCCCGGCCGCGAGACACTGATGGCCGAAGCCACCGTGGTGATGCAGGGGTTCCGCGAGGGCGTGGATGGCCAGTGGCTGGTCAAGCGCGCCGAGCACAGCATCGGCAGCGAGGGCTACGTCACCCGCATCGAATGCGAACAACCCAACAGTGCCGATGCGGTGAAGGCCGCCAGCAGTGCCGCGGCCAGCGAAGGCGAGCAGGTAGCCAGCGAAGTGTAGATCCACGCGAAGCGCGGATCTACATCAGCGTCCTCGCCCAGGCTCAGTAGATCCACGCCATGCGTGGATGCTTTTTGCACATCAACTCACGTACTGCGCCACGCCATTACCAAACGACCAGTTCTCCTTCTTCACTTCCACCAGGTTGATGAAAACATCCTCGCGGCGGATGCCCACCGCCGCGTGCAGGCCCTCGGCGATGCCCGCATACAGCGCCTTCTTCTGCTCCAGCGTGCGCCCTTCGTTCCAGGTGATCTGGATGCAGATGAAGTCGTCGGTCCGGTCCACGCCCAGGTAACCGGGATCGTAGATCAGCGTCCCGGCGTCGTGCTGCTGGAGTATCTGGAAGCGATCGTTTTCCGGCACGCCCACCGCGCGCATGGCCTGGTAGATGGCTTCACCCACGCGTTGCAGGTAGTCGGCGGATTTACCTTTGCGAAGATCGATGCGGGCGAGCGGCATGGCGGGGCTCCAGGGCCAGGTGGGACGGCAGTGAGCCGAGACTACGCCCGTCGTGAGCGGCGGCACAGCGCATGGATGGAACGTCTGCTTTCATGGATGGCACGTTCGAGGGCACCTGCGCCGGATGACGTGATTGCCATCTACCTGGGCCGTGTAGCGGCACTGCTTCGTTCAGACAAGGCGCGGATTGCCCCATGGGGGGTTGGAATCCTGTCATGGCTGGCGTTGTTGCAACTTTCCTCAATGACTTCCGTCTTTAAGCGGATCGATGATCGCCTCGCCAAGGCAGCACGCCTTGGTCGGGATTGGCGTCTCGAATAAACGAATGAACTTCCATCGCTGCGATTCACGCCGCAGCAGAGAGAATGCACCGACTGCCTTCAATGGCGGCCGGTGCGTGGGGATCGACAGATCCGCCAGGCCTTCTTCTCGATGGAAGTTCGTTTGCCTTGGTACGCCAACCCGCACCGTCCGCCACCTTCACTCCGAAGGTGGCCTTACGCCAGTGAGGGTTTCGCCATGACCAAACGAGCCGCATCGTTTCCACGCCTGTACGCATTGATTGCCGACATGGCCATCCAGGTTCCCGACGACATCGCACGCGAGATCGAGTGCGCGCTGGACGAACAGAACCTGCCCGTGCAGTCACCCACGTTCTTCGCCTGCCTCAACGCCATCAGCAACGCCGAGGGCGAGGATGGGCAGCCGTGCAGCAGCCTCACCCTTGCCGCGAGCCATCACGCGTCGCTGCGCCGGTCGATGGCAGGGCTCACCGCAGTGCTCGATCTGCTGCAGGCCGCCGACCGCGCGCGTAGCGAGGCCGGCCCGGATGAACAGCTGGGCGCCTTCCACACCGACGGGTTGATCGTGGCCGCACGGCAACTGGTGCGCGAAGCCAACCATTGCCTGGAAGGTGGAACCGCCTGAGCGCCTGGGCGCGACGTGGCTACAATCGCGCAGGGAATCGCAGGAGACCGCAATGGACGCCGAACACCTGGAGTACTTCAAGGCCGCCCTGGAAGGCCGCGCAACGGTCGGCTGGAATGTCTGGTTTGCCGCCAACCAGCAGGCGCTCGCCCAGCAGGTGAGCCGCCCTGCCCTGCTGCGGTTGAAGTTCAATCACCTGCATGAAGCCGAGCGCCTGCTGGCCGAAGCCGGCGTCGTGCCGGCCAGCACGGCGGGCAAGCGCTATGAGGTGTATTGCGCGCAGTTGTCAGCAGACGTGGTGGACGAGAACGGCCGTCCGTTGCCTTCGGTGTGGCGCGCGGCGCACGGCGGCGCCATCGGCCTGCTTGCCGATGGCGAACACGAAGCGGGCCGGGCAAAGCTGCTTGCGGAGTTCAGCCGCGCGCGCAAGCGCGGGCTGCAGCAGGCGCATGAATGGTTGAGCGATGTGTGCTTCGAAGGCGAGATGGAACTGAGCGGCGGCAATGCCGAGGTGGGCCGCAGCCTGCTGGCGGTGGTGGTGCAGGCCGGCAGCGGCTACGACCTGTTGGATGGCGTGGCGATGATGGCCCGCGAACGGCTGGAGGATCCGGGCTGAGACGGAGCCTGCTTCGGCGGGCGCCACGGAACCCCAGACAACAAAAAAGCCCCCATTGCTGGAGACTTTTTTCGTTCTGCAACATGGTGGGCGGTACAGGGATCGAACCTGTGACCCTTGCCGTGTGAAGGCAATGCTCTACCGCTGAGCTAACCGCCCGGTGTGTTGCTGAGCCGCTCATTATAGGGGCTTTTCAGAGGCCGTCAACCATTTTTCACATTCGTGTTCACGGGCGTTTTCCGGGGCACGCAGCCGAGCATGGCTCGGCTCTACAGAACCGCCCAGCGGCACCTCACATCGTATGGGTCGGTTTGTCCGAGCTGGTCAGGCCGGCCAGCATCGTCTCGATCTTGTGGCGCACGCCCTCGCCTTCGGCGCCATCGGCCAGCTGCACGCCAATGCCGGCGGTGCGGTTGCCCTGCGCACCGGCCGGGGTCACCCAGATCACCTTGCCGGCCACCGGCAGGCGCTCGCTGGAATCGGGCAGGGTCAGCAGCAGGAACACCTCGTCGCCCAGGAAATAGCGCTTGGGCGTGGGCACGAAGATGCCGCCGTTCTTCACGAACGGCATGTACGCGCTGTACAGCGCGGCTTTGTCCTTCACGGCCAGGGACAGGATGCCCTGGCGGGCGTTGCTGGCACTCATCGATTTCCCCTTGCGGCAGGCCGCTCGTTCACCTTGTTCCAGGCCAGCAGCAACTCGACCACCGCAAGGTCTGCACGCACCGTGGTGCGCAGCAGGTCGCGGGTGCGGTTGGCCGCATCGAACCAGGCTGCAAGCTTGTGCAATCGCTCCGGCGTGGTCAAGGCATCGGTGCTGGCCTGGGCCAGCGCCAGGTCGGCAGCGAAGCGCAGCCGCAGCGCCGCGTTGTCATCACCGCACCACTTCTGCGCCAGCTCTACCGCGCCGGTCTTGCCGGCCGCCAGCTGTTCCAGCTCGCGGCCTACCTCGCGGCGCAGGCTCAGGCCATTTTCGCGCAGCCAGTTGTCGGCCTGGCCGGGATGGCCGCGCGCGGCGTCCAGCGCTTCGCGCGCCGATGCTTCGCTGTGGCCCTGCTGCTGCAGCCACGCCAGTGCTTCATCGCGCGGCGGCAGCTTGAACTCCAGTCGCTGGCAACGGCTGCGCACGGTCTGCGGCAGGCGTGCCGGGTCGCTGCTGATCAGCCACAGGTAGCGCCCGGGCTGCGGCTCTTCCAGCGTCTTCAGCAGCGCATTGGCCGCCGAGCGGTTGATCGCATCGGCCGGGTCGACGATCACCACCTGGGCCACGCCGTACTGCGGGGTCAGCGCCAGCTTGTTGGTGATCTCGCGCACCTGCTCGATGACGATCTCGGTACGCAGCTTGTCGCCGCTCTTGTTCGGAATGAAGCTGACCAGCTGCAGGTCCGGATGCGTGCCGGCGGCGATCAGCTGGCGCGTGCGCGTGGCATGTGCAGCGTCGCCACGTGCCAGCACATGGTCAGCCAGCGCCAGCGTCACCTCATGCTTGCCCAGACCGGCCGGGCCACAGATCAGCAGGCCGTGGCCGAGGCGATCGGCATCGAGCGCGGCCACGGTCTGCTCGAACGCGCGCTGCTGCCATGGCGAGAACGTGCTCATGCGCCCTCCCCGTCCTGCAGCCAGCGCTCGACGCGCGCGACCACATCAGCGGCGACGCGTTCCTGCACCTGGCCGGCATCGATCAGCGCGAAACGCTGAGGGTCCTGCTGCGCACGGCTGCGGAACACGGCGCGCACACGCTGGAAGAAATCATCCTGTTCGCTCTCGATGCGGTCCGGCCACAGGTCGCGGCCATTGGCGCGCGCGCGGCCTACCGCCACATCCACGTCCAGCAGCAGGGTCAGGCCGGGCAGCAGGCCGACCGCGCGACGTTCCAGATCGGCAATCCACTGCGGATCAAGCCCACGGCCACCGCCCTGGTAGGCGTAGCTGGAATCGGTGAAGCGATCGCTCAGCACGTAGGCGCCGCGCTGCAGCGCCGGCTGGATCACCTGCCGCACATGCTGCGCACGTGCAGCGAACACCAGCAGCAGCTCGGCCTCGGCGCTGAGCGGCTCGGCGGCGATCTCGGCATCGGGCTTCAGCACCAGGCCGCGGATGCGCTCGGCCAGCGGCGTACCGCCCGGCTCGCGGGTCAGTACCACCTCATGACCGTGGCTGCGCAGGCAGTCACGGATGGCATTGATGGCGGTGGTCTTGCCCGCGCCCTCGCCGCCTTCCAGGCTGACGAAACGCGGGTGGCGAAGCAGCGCGGGACTCATTGCGCCGGGGTCTCCTGGGTACGTTGCCGGCGCAGCTGCTGCAGGTAGCGGGCTACTGCGGCGTTGTGCTGGTCCAGGCTGGACGAGAACACGTGCGCGCCACTGCCGTCGCCGACGGCGACGAAGTACAGCGCGTCGCCCGACAGCGGCTGCGCGGCCGCCATCAGCGCATCCCGGCTGGGCATGGCGATCGGGGTCGGGGTCAGGCCGGCACGGGTATAGGTGTTGTAGGGCGTGTCGGTGGTCAGGTCGCGACGGCGGATGTTGCCGTCGTACGCGGTGCCGATGCCATAGATCACGGTCGGGTCGGTCTGCAGGCGCATGCCGATCTTCAGGCGGCGCATGAACACGCCGGCAATCTGCGGGCGCTCGCTGGCCAGCGCGGTTTCCTTCTCGATGATCGAGGCCATCGTCAGCAGTTCGTACGGCGTGTTGATCGGCAGGTCCGGCGCGCGGCTTTCCCACGCCTCGTCCAGCGCCTTTTCCATCGCGGCATGGGCACGCTTGAGTACGTCCAGATCGCTGTCGCCACGCTGGTAGACGTAGGTCTCCGGCAGGAAGCGGCCTTCCGGATGCTGGCCACCGAAACCGAGACGCTGCATCAGGGCCGCGTCATCAAGCGTGTCGGTGGTGTGCAGCAGCGGCTCGGCGCGCTTCAGCGCCGCACGCAGCTGGCGGATGTTCCAGCCCTCGACGATCGTGACGCGGTGCTGCAGCACCTTGCCGGCGCGCATGCGCAGCAGCAGTTCGCGCGGGGTCAGGTCGGTGCTGAGCGCGTATTCGCCCACCTTCAGTTTGCCGGCGGCATCGAGCTGGCGCGCCAGCAGCTGCCACTGCGCATCCTGGCCTTCATCCACGCCGGCCTCGCGCAGTTTGCGCAGCACGCTGTTCATGCCATCGCCGCTGGCGATGACCACGCTCTCGGCGGTCGGGGTGATCCGCGCGTCGGCGAACTGGGTCTGCTGGTAGAAGAACCACGCGCCCGCACCGGCCACGACGGCGGCCAGCACCACCACCAGCGTTACCACGAACAGACACCCGCGCTTGGCTCCCGCCATGGACTACCTCTGAACTCGATTCCGTCGTGCAGGATACCGTGCCGGTGGATTGGGGTCATGACCGGGGGTGGCATGCGCCTGTGCCGACCCACCGTCGGCACCCATCCGAACAATGGCCCCCACTGGTACCGGTAGTGCCGGCCGCTGGCCGGCAGTCGCGCGGATCATGGGTGCATGAGGTTGCCGGCCAGCGGCCGGCACTACCGGAGTGCGCCTACCCCTGCTGGCCCAGTGCGCGCAGCAGGCCACGCGCCTTGGCCCGGGTCTCGTCCAGTTCCTTGTCCGGGTCCGAATCGACCACGATGCCGGCGCCGGTGCGGAAGCTGACCTCGTGGCCCTCCACTTCGGCGGTGCGGATCAGGATGTTCAGGTCCAGGTCGCCATCGCGGTTCAGCCAGCCGAACGCCCCGGTGTAGGCGCCGCGCGGCACCTGCTCCAGCTCGCTGATGATCTGCATGCAGCGCACCTTCGGGCAGCCGGTGATGGTGCCGCCCGGGAAGGTCGCGGCGATCACCTCGCCGGGGGTGACCTCCGGGCGCAGATGGCCACTGACGTTGCTGACGATGTGGTGCACGTGGGCGTAACTCTCCACGGTCATCAGCTCATCGACCACCACGGTGCCGGGCAGGCAGATGCGGCCCAGGTCGTTGCGCTCCAGGTCGATCAGCATCACGTGCTCGGCACGCTCCTTCGGGTGACCGACCAGCTCCTGGATGCGTGCGGCATCGTCATCGCCTTCAAACCGCGGACGGGTACCGGCGATCGGCCGGGTCTGCGCGTGACCGGCGTGCACCGACACCAGCCGCTCCGGCGAGGAACTGACCACGTGGCGGCCATGCGCGCTGAACAGGCCGGCGAACGGTGCCGGGTTGGCGCGGCGCAGCTGCGCGTACAGCACCTGCGGACTGACCGGCGCGGCGAACCGGGCGCTCCAGCGCCGTGACAGGTTCACCTGGAACACGTCGCCGGCACGCAGGTACTCGATCACCCGGCGTACGCCGTCGGTGAAGCGCTGCGGTGCATCCTCGCCCACCGACTGCGGCGGCTGCCAGCCCAGCCCGGCTTCGGGCAGCGTGGCCAAGGCCTGTGCCACCAGTGCATCCAGCAGCGCCTGCTCCCCGGCTTCTGCGATGACGAAGCTGGCATCGTTGTGGTGGTCGTGCAGCACCGCCGCCAGGCAGCGCAGCGCCAGCGCGGTCGGGCGGCCGTCGTCGCGCGCGCGCGCCGGCAGCACCGGTTCGATCTGGCTGGCCACTTCGTAGTCCAGCATCAGCGCCCAGCCGCCACGGAACGGCAGGCTGTGGCTGCCGTCGTGCGGCAGGCGTTCGGCCTGCCAGGCGCGGTCCAGCACCTGCAGGAACGTACCGGGCTGCACGGCGTCGTGCTGATCACGCACCTGGCCATCGGCATCCAAGCGCAGGACATCGCCCTGTGCGGCCAGCAGCAGGCTCCAGCGGCCCTGGGCGGTACCCGAGGCGGTGGACTCCATCAACAGCGGGAAGCGCACCGGGTCATGCTGCTGCAGGGCCAGCAGGTCGATCGGGTGCGGCAGCGGGTGGATCAGCGGTGCGTGGGTCATGGCGGCCAGTTCAGGGATTCAGATGCACGGAAGCCGCCTTGCGGCGGCCTCCTCGTGCGTGACGCACGTTCAGTCGAGCATGGCTCGACTCTACAACTCGGTCAGATGCGCTTGAAGATCAGCGTGCCGTTGGTGCCGCCGAAGCCGAAGCCATTGGACATCACCACGTCGACCTTGGCCTGGCGTGCTTCGTTCGGCACGTAGTCCAGGTCGCAACCTTCGCCCGGCTGCTGCAGGTTGATGGTCGGCGGGATCACATTGTCCTGCAGCGCCATCACCGAGAAGATCGCTTCCACGCCGCCGGCGGCGCCGAGCAGGTGGCCGGTCATCGACTTGGTAGAGCTGACCATCATCTTGTAGGCGTGGTCGCCGAAGGCGGTCTTCATCGCCATGGTCTCGCCCAGGTCGCCCAGCGGCGTGGAGGTGCCGTGTGCGTTCAGGTAGCCCACCTGTTCCGGGGTCACGCCGGCGTCCTTCATCGCCATCACCATGCAGCGCGCGGCGCCTTCGCCATTCTCGCTCGGTGCGGTCATGTGGTACGCGTCGGAGCTGGCACCGAAACCGGCCAGTTCGCAGTAGATCTTCGCGCCACGGGCCTTGGCGTGCTCGTACTCCTCCAGGATCAGGATGCCGGCACCGTCGCCCAGCACGAAGCCGTCACGGTCCTTGTCCCACGGGCGCGAGGCCTGTTCCGGGGCGTCGTTGCGGGTGCTCATGGCCTTCATCGCACAGAAGCCGCCCACGGCGGTCGGCGAGGAGCCACGCTCGGCACCGCCCACCACCATCACGTCGGCATCGCCGTACTGGATCATGCGCATCGCGGTACCGATCGAATGGTTCGAGGTCGCGCAGGCCGACACCGCCGAGAACGACGGGCCCTTCAGGCCGGTGATGATGCTCAGCTGGCCCGGCAGCATGTTGATGATGGTCTTGGGCACATAGAAGGGCGAGATCTTCTTGCCCTCGTGGAACTCGATGGTCTGCTCTTCGATGCCGAGCAGGCCGCCGATGCCGGCGCCGACGATGGCGCCCATGCGATCGGCATTGGCCTCGGTGATCTCCAGCCCCGAGTCATGCAGGGCCATGAACGAGGCGCCGAGGCCGTAATGGATGAACGGGTCCATCTTCTTGGCATCCTTGCCACTGACCCGGAACTTGCCGAACAGTTCATTGTCGGCGGTGATGTCGAATCCCTTGACCTCACCTGCAATCTTGGTGGTGAACCGGTCCAGATAGGCATCAGCAACGTTGGTCAGCGGACCGATGCCCGAACGACCGTGGGTGATGCCCTCCCAGCTGCTGGCCAGATCATTGCCCAACGGCGAGACGATACCCAGGCCGGTTACGACGACGCGACGCTTCATTGCTGTTTCTCCTGACCCGGATGATTTCTACGGGTAACTCGGTTTGCTTCGATGTGATGCCCAAACACACGGGGCCGCAACAGCGGCCCCATGGGGTGCGGTGCGCGGCGAGGATCAACCCGCGCGCGCACTGCCGTCTGACATCAGGCCTTGACGTGGGCCTTGACGTAGTCGATGGCGGCCTGCACGGTGCTGATCTTCTCGGCTTCTTCGTCCGGGATCTCGCACTCGAATTCTTCTTCCAGGGCCATCACCAGCTCGACGGTGTCCAGCGAGTCAGCGCCCAGGTCATCGACGAACGATGCGCTGTTGGTGACTTCTTCTTCCTTGACGCCAAGCTGTTCGACGACGATTTTCTTGACGCGTTCTTCGATGGTGCTCATGGGATCTCGCTCCAGATGGAGTTGTGGTTCAAAAGTGGTCGCCATCAAAGGCGATGGCCGTGGGATAGTGTAGTGGAAACCGGCGCGGCCTTGCATCGCAGCAAAAAACCCGGCAGATCAACCACTTGCGGCGCAATCCCTGCGCCCCTTGCTTACGGCATGTACATGCCACCGTTCACATGGAGGGTTTCGCCGGTGATGTAACCGGCAGCCGGGCCGGCCAGGAAGGCCACCGCATGGGCGATGTCTTCCGGCGAACCCAGGCGTTCGAGGGCGATGTCGTTGATCAGCGCGGTACGCGCTTCTTCCGGCAACGCCTTGGTCATGTCGGTGTCGATGAAGCCGGGAGCGACCACATTGACGGTGACACCGCGCGAACCGATTTCCTTGGCCAGCGACTTGCTGAAGCCGATGATGCCGGCCTTGGCGGCCGCGTAGTTGGCCTGGCCAGCATTGCCGGTCACGCCCACCACCGATGCGATGTTGATGATGCGGCCCTTGCGCGCCTTCATCATGCCGCGCATAACCGCCTTGCTGGTGCGGAACACGCTGGTCAGGTTGGTGTCGATGATCGACGCCCAGTCCTCGTCCTTCATGCGCATCAGCAGGTTGTCGCGGGTGATGCCGGCGTTGTTGACCAGGATCGAGATCGGGCCGAACTCCTTGGCGATGCCGTCCAGCACGCTGTCCAGCGCCGCCGCGTCGGTCACGTTCAGCGCGCGGCCGTGGCCACCGTGGGCAGCCAGGCGCTCGCCGATCGCCGCAGCGCCGGATTCGGTGGTGGCGGT
Source organism: Stenotrophomonas sp. GD04024 (assembly GCF_029837545.1). Lineage (NCBI taxonomy): Bacteria > Pseudomonadati > Pseudomonadota > Gammaproteobacteria > Lysobacterales > Lysobacteraceae > Stenotrophomonas > Stenotrophomonas sp. GD04024. Next base: position 69,878 of record NZ_JAOEDV010000006.1, read on the forward strand.
GCCGATGACGGTGGCGCCCTGGGCGGCCAGCAGATCGGCAATGGCGGCACCAATGCCACGGCTGGCGCCGGTGACCAGTGCGATTTCACCCTGCAGGGGCTTGCTCATGATGTTTTCCTCAGGCTGGGACGGCCGCCGCGCCCGTGCCGCTTGCAGCGGCCACCGGCACGGTCGGCAGGAACAGGGGGGTCAGGCCGACCATGCCTCGCGGGCGGCTTCGAAGTCGCCCGGAGTGGCCAGTGAACGGCCGTCGATGGCCTTGTCGATGCGCTTGACCAGGCCGGTCAGCACCTTGCCCGGGCCGCACTCGGCGATCTGGGTGATGCCGCGCGCGGCCAGCGCCTGCACGCAGCCGGTCCACTGCACCGGCTGGTACAGCTGCTGCACCAGCGCGGTGCGGATGGCGTCGACGCCGTCATGCACCTTGGCATCGACGTTCTGCACCACCGGCAGCTGCGGTGCCTGCCAGGACAGGCCGGCCATCACTTCGGCCAGGCGGTTGGCGGCTTCGCGCATCAGCGGGGTGTGCGAGGGCACGCTGACCGCCAGCTTGACTGCCTTGCGCACGCCCTTCTCGGCCAGCAGTGCCAGCGCGCGGTCGACTGCATCAGCGTCGCCGCCGATCACGATCTGGCCCGGCGAATTGAAGTTGGCCGGCACCACCACCTGGCTGCCTGCGGCTTCGGCGCAGACATCCAGCACCAGCTGGTCTTCGGCGCCCAGCACGGCGGCCATGGCGCCGACACCGGCCGGCGCGGCTTCCTGCATCAGCTGGCCGCGCAGGCGCACCAGGTGCGCACCGTCATGCAGGCTCAGTGCGCCGGCAGCGACCAGCGCGGTGTATTCGCCCAGGCTATGGCCGGCCAGCACCGACGGGCGCGGACCGCCCACGGCGTTCCAGGCGCGCCACACGCCGATGCTTGCGGCCAGCAGGGCCGGCTGGGTGTATTCGGTACGGTTGAGCATTTCCTCCGGGCCACCCTGGGACAGCGCCCACAGGTCGACGCCGGCACCATCGGATGCCTCGGTGAAGGCTTCACGCACCTGCGGGTGCAGTTCAGCCAGCTCGGCCACCATGCCCACAGACTGCGAGCCCTGGCCGGGGAAGACAAAAGCGAGGGTGGATACGGTCACGCGGTCATCCGCTTGTTGCAATCGAAGCGGGCCATGATAAGGGCGAATCCGCTGTGTCGTCTGTACGTGCGCGTATGCAGGCGTATGGAGCTACCGGCCAACAGTCCGCCGGACATGGCCCGGCGGACGCATCACTCAGCAGAACAGCTGCAGGACGTCCAGGTCGCCGTCGGCGAGGAAATCCACGCACAGGCCCACCAGCATCAGCACGCCGGCGGTACTGGCGCCATGGGCGATGAAGATCGAATGGGCCAGCGCGCGCGCGGAACGGCCCAGCTTCATGCACACCCGGGCCAGGCCGTGCAGGCGGCCACTGACCGCATGCACATGCTCGCGCACCGGCGCCTGGGCGTCGCCCATCGCCTCGGCCATCATCGCCTGCAGCTGCTCGGGGCGGTCGGCGTAGTACTTGGCCACGCCATAGCCGAACATCAGCCAGTCGCGGGCCTGCGCCTCGGCCAGATCCATCACTTCCAGCGGGTCTTCCTCGAAGTCGATGAAGCCCACCTTCTGGCCATCCCAGGTGAGGTTGCGTGGCAGCGGCTGGCCGAAATAGGCCCCGCGCGCATGCGCCTCGGCGATGGCCTGCATCGCCGCCATCACCAGCCGGTCGCGACCGGCCTCATCGGCCTCGCGCAGGCAGGTATTGAACGAACTTCCGTTGTCGCCGATCACCAGCGCCGCATGGCCGGTGCCCAGCACGTCAGGCACGTTCACGCCCTGCGCGTGCAGTTCTGCCAGGCGACGGGCTTCGGTTTCGCGTGCGGCATCACCGCCGCGGTGCGGTGGCGGGCGCAAGGCGTCCAGATGGAAACGACGGGCAACGAAATTGAGCAGGCCCAGGGCCAGTGCGCGGCTTCCCTTGCCGTACTGCTTCAGCCAGGCGCGCTGCCCTTCAATGACGATGGGCTCAACCATGGACAGGTACTCCTCTCAACGCGTTACGGCCCCAGAGGGGCCGTAACGACAAGCTTCACGTTGTCGTAACTTGCACTATCAATAGCGCAGCAGGGCCGAACCCCACGTGAAGCCGCCACCGAAGGCTTCCAGCAGCAACAGCTGGCCACGCTCGACCTTGCCCGAACGCACCGCCGCATCCAGCGCCAGCGGCACCGAGCCGGAGGAGGTGTTGCCGTGCTTGTCGACGGTGACCACCACCTGGTCCATCGACATCTCCAGGCGCTTGGCCGTGGCTTCGATGATGCGCAGGTTGGCCTGGTGCGGAATCAGCCAATCCAGGTCGGACTTGTCCAGGCCGTTGGCGGCCAGGGTTTCGTCCACGACCGAGTCCAGCGCCTTGACGGCGTACTTGAACACGTCGTTGCCCTTCATGTTGATCGTGCCACCACCGTTGGCGCCGTCCTTGAAGCCGGTCGAGACACCCACCGGGTTCCACAGCAGCTCCTTCTTGCTGCCATCGGCATGCAGGTGGGTGCTGAGGATGCCGGTCTCTTCGTCGGCCTTGAGCACGACGGCACCGGCGCCATCACCGAACAGCACGCAGGTGGTGCGGTCGTTCCAGTCGACCATGCGGGTCAACGTTTCGGTGCCGATCACCAGCACGTGCTTGCAGTCGCCGGAACGGATGAACTTGTCGGCCACGCCCAACGCGAACACAAAGCCAGAACAGGCCGCATTGACGTCAAAGGCAGGGCACCCTGCAACACCGAGCTTGGCCTGGATCAGGCACGCGGTGGAGGGGAAAATGAGGTCAGGCGTGGTCGTGCCGACCACGATCATGTCGAGCTGCGAAGCGTCGATACCGGCCGCTTCAAGTGCGCGCAACGCGGCCTGGTAGCCGAGGTCGCTGGTGGTTTCGCCTTCGGCCGCGATGTGCCGTTCACGAATTCCGGTGCGCGACTGGATCCACTCATCCGAGGTTTCGACCATTTTTTCCAGGTCGGCATTGGTCAGGACTTTTTCCGGCAAATAGCTACCGGTGCCCGCGATCCTCGAATAGATCCGCTTGCTCATCATGTTTCCTGTTGCGCGGGCCGCCGATCACCGGCACGCCCGGGAAAGAAGGCAAAGGCCGCTGCCCGCAGGCAGCGGCCTTCCCGGCACATCAATCTTCTTCGACGGCCGAGGTCTTGGTCTGGATGACCTTCTTGCCGCGGTAGAAACCGTCAGCAGTGATGTGGTGACGCAGGTGCACTTCGCCGGTGGTCGGGTCGGTCGACAGCTGCTTGGCGCTCAGGGCGTCATGGGCACGACGCATGCCGCGGCGGGACGGGGTGACACGGGATTTCTGGACAGCCATGGGATTGCTCCAAACTCGGTTCGTTTTGCTTCGTCGTATCGTCGCGCAGGACGCCAGCGCCCAGCACACTTTCGCTTTCGCCGCAGCCGCCGACGACAATCCGGCTGCTATTGTTTCTTCAGTGCTGCCAACGCCGCAAACGGGTTGGCCTGCTTTGTTTCTTCTTCGCTCGGCGCCCAGTCCTTGTCGACTGCTTCGCCATCGGGCGACAGCGGTACAACCGGCACTGCCAGCACCAACTCGTCCTCGACCAGGTCCAGCGGACGCAGCTGGCCGTCTTCCGGCACCAGCAGCGCCTCGTACTCCTCCGGCAGGGACGATTCCTCGTCCTCGTCGCGGATCAGGCCAAGCCTCTGGGTCATCTTCACCGGCAACAGGAAACGCTGCATGCTGCGCTGACAGGTCAGCGGCAACGCGGTATCGATGGTCAGTTCCACATAGGATACCCGCAGGACGTCGTCGCGACCGAACTCAAGCGAGTAGGCACACTCGCCGTCGGTATCTGCGACCAACCCCTGCAGGCGGGTCAATTCAGCCAGGGACACCTGACCGTCGAAGCGCCTTCGCGCTACAACCATCCGCCAGGCATCCAGCGTTTCGGGCACGTTCGCGGACATAAGCCGCTGAATACTAAGGATCGGGAGGGCCGGTGTCAAATGCCTGCCATACGGGCCTTGCCGCTGGCAGCGCGGGCGGCCAGACTGCCCCGCCCTGCCCCGGTATTGTCGCATGCCACTGGTCCTGGCCTCCACCTCCCGCTACCGCCGCGAGCTGCTGCAACGGCTGGGCCTGCCCTTCGACTGCGCGCGCCCGGACGTGGATGAAACCCCGTTGAACGGTGAAGCGCCGCTGGCCCTGGCCACACGCCTGGCTGCCGCCAAGGCCGCCGAGGTCGCCGCCCGGAATCCCGGTGCCTGGGTGATCGGTTCGGACCAGGTGGCCGACCTGAACGGGCAGCCGCTGGGCAAGCCGGGCACGGTCGAGGCGGCCTGCGCGCAGCTGGCGGCGATGTCCGGGCGGACGGTGCGCTTCCATACCGCGATCTGTCTCAGCCGCGCCGGAGAATCTTTCACGGCCATCGACCTGACCGAAGTGCGCTTCCGCGCGCTGGAACAGGATGAGATCGCCCGTTACGTCGCAGCCGAACAGCCGCTGGACTGCGCCGGCAGCTTCAAATGCGAAGGCCTGGGCATCAGCCTGTTCGAGGCGATCGACAACCGCGACCCGACCGCGCTGGTCGGCCTGCCGCTGATCGCACTGTGCGGGTTGCTGCGCAAAGCAGGTTTCGCAGTGCCATGACCTGTAGAGTCGAGCCATGCTCGACTGCTTCTGCTGTAGATGGCAGGAGGCCAGGTAAGAGCAGTCGAGCATGGCTCGACTCTACAAAAGCAGGGCCTCAACGAACCTCGAACGGCTGCTCCTGCCATTCCTCCACGCTGCCATCGTGGCCGTGCAGGCGCAGGCCCATCCAGTGCCGGCCCGGTGCCAGCGTGCTCGTGTCCAGGGTGGCATCAAAGCCCACGGCCGGATGCTGCGGATCGGTGCTGTCCGGCCAGGTCTGGCGAACATCGAAGACACGGCCATAGCGCGCGCTTCCGATCGAGCGTCCATCGACCAGCACCTCGACACCTGCCAGGCCGACGCCATCCTTGAAGGCCCATCCGCGGATGGCGAGGGTGCCGGACACTTTCTCGCCATTGGCAGGCGCATCCAGCCACGCCATCGCCGGGGTCACGCATGCGCCCGAGGCACGCTGCGGCGGCAACCGGAACAGCAGGAAGCGCTGGAATCCATGATCGCTGCTGACCACGCGCGGTGCAGGCAAGGGCCCCACCTGTTCGCAGATGGCGTGATAGCGCGCCAGCAGGTCGCGGTAGCGCTGATCGCTGGGCGACAGCACCAGCAGCATCGGCGCCGCGCGTGTACCCGCGTGCAGCAGGTCCCACTGTGCAAGCTGCGCGGTCCGCCCATGCTTGTCGTTGAGCGGGTGCGGCAGCACTTCAATGTCACCGTCGCCCAGCTGGAAGCCCAGTTCGGCCCCTACCTTGAAGTTGCCGGCCAGCACGCGCGTTCCCGCCGGCATCTGCTGCAGTTCTTCGCGCACGGCGGCGGCCAGCGGCTGCCAGCCTGCGAAATTGCGCGGGTAGTACTTGCTGCCTGCCAGCTGCTCGCGCAGCGATGGCGTGGAGGCCATCAGGTAATAGCCAAAGGCCAGCACCATGCCCGCGCCCGCCAGCCACCAGCCGGTGCGGCGCAGCCAGCGTGGCCAGCCGTTGAGCACCACCGGCACCGCCACCAGCAGCGCCAGGTAACCCGGCAGCGGCCAGTGGAAACTGATGCGCTCGACGTCGGTGAAGAAGCCGAGCAGGAAAATGCCCAGCGTGGATACACCGCCCACCAGGCCGAAGTAGCGCCATTGCACGCGCGTACCGCCGCCGCTGCGGGTACCGGCCAGCGCCACCTTCCACATCGCCATGCACAGGATCGGCGTGACCAGCATCGGCTGGATCACCAGGAACCACAGCCCGTTCCACTCGAACGTCCAGGGATGCCGCTCGACCACCTGGAACTTCAGGCCGGCATCGTGATTGTCGGCATTCCATGCCAGCAACGGCAGCCAGGCCAGTACACCCACTGCCAACGCAACCCATACGCGCGGATCGGCCAGCATGCGCCGGCCCTGTGGCAGCGCCAGCAATGCAATGAAGCCGACACCGATGACGCCGATGAAACGGTAGTGGCTGAGGGCGCCGATCATCAGGCCCAGCGCCAGCTTCATCGCCGATGATGCATCCACGTTGTGCAGCAGGCGCGCACCGGCATGCAGGCAGATCACCGCCGCCAGCGCCATCGGCACATCCGGCACCGCCAGCAGGCCCAGCGTCGCCGACAACGGCATCAACAGCGTAAGGCTGCCCGCCTGCCAGCCCGCCACGTTGCCGAACCAGCGCGTGGCCGTGCGCACCACCAGCAATGGCAGCAGCGCACCGATGGCCAGGAACGGCAGTCGCAATGCCAGCACGTGATGGCCGCCGATCTCCACGCCCAGCCGTGCCAGCCATGCGGTCAGCCCGGGCAGATCGGAATAGGCCGCAGCCAGATGCTGCCCTTCCTGCCAATAGAACGCCTCGTCGACGAACAATGGCAGGCGCGCAGCCACCACCAGCTTGGCCGCTGTGACCAGCGTCCACAACCAGAGAAAAATTGCCCGTGCGCGCTGTTCGCCTTGCATTGCTCTATGGATAATCAAGTGAAATTCAGAACTGAGACGATCATGCCAGCTTCGTCCCCCAATCCCAGCATGCTAACCGATCAATTGCGTCAGGCCCTGCGTGAGGCACAGGATCAGGTCAACGCACTGGTGCTGGGCAAGGTGCCGGAAGTCAGGCTGGCGTTTGTCGCCCTGCTTTCCGGCGGGCATCTGCTCATCGAAGATCTGCCCGGGCTCGGCAAGACCACATTGGCGCATGCACTGGCCAGCAGCCTCGGCCTCACCTTCCAGCGCGTGCAGTTCACCTCCGACCTGTTGCCGGCCGATGTACTGGGCGTGTCGGTGTACGAGGCCGGCAGCCGTCAGTTCCAGTTTCACGCCGGACCGGTGTTCACCCATGTGCTGCTGGCCGACGAGATCAACCGCGCGCCCCCGCGCACGCAGAGTGCGCTGCTGGAGGCCATGGCCGAACAGCAGGTCACCCTGGACGGACAGACCCATCCCCTGCCCGATCCCTTCTTCGTGATCGCCACGCAGAACCCGGTGGACCTGTCCGGCACGTTCCCGCTGCCCGATTCGCAGCTGGATCGATTCCTGCTGCGCCTGGCGATGGGCTACCCCAACGCCCAGGCGGAGCGCGAGCTGCTGCGTGGAACCGATCGTCGTGACCTGATCGCGCGCGCGGTACCGAAGCTGGATGACACGCAGGTCCGCGCGCTGCGTGAGGCGGTCGGCCACATTCATGCCAGCGACGCGCTGGTCGACTATGTGCAGGCGTTGCTGACCCGCAGCCGCCAGCACGCGGGCGTACGGGTGGGCCTGTCACCGCGCGCCGGCCTGGCGCTGCTGCGCGCGGCCAAGGCGCACGCGCTGCTGCTGGGCCGCAGCCATGTGGTCCCCGAGGATGTGCAGACGCTGTTCGTGGCGGTGGCCGGGCATCGCCTGGTGGCCGAGGCCGAGTCCAGTTCGGGACCGGCACTGGCGCGGGCGATCCTGCAGACCGTCGCGGTGGACTGAAGGTGACCACACGCTGGGCTCGACTACGGCTGCTGGCACGTCCGCGCCGGCCCGAATCGCTGCCGCAGCGGCTCGACCGCCATCGCATCTATGTGCTGCCTACCCGCTTCGGGGTGTTCGTGGCCACCCTGTTGGCCGCGATGCTGCTGGGTGCGTTGAACTACAACAACAACCCGGCCCTGCTGCTGGCCCTGCTGCTGGCCGCCGCGGCGATCGCCAGTGCCATCGCCGCGCACCTGCAGCTCTCCGGTGTGCAGGTCGATGCGATCTCGGCCGAACCGGTTGCGGCCGGGCAACCGCTGCGCCTGCGCGTGGACCTGTCGCTGCGTGATCCGCGTGCGCGGCATGGGCTGCACCTGCAACTGGGTGACAGCGAAGCCTGGACCTCACTGCCGGCACAGGGGCGTGGCGAGGTCGAGCTGGAAGTCCCCAGTGAGCGCCGCGGATGGCTGGAACTGCCGCGCATCCGTCTGTCCACCACCCAGCCACTGGGGCTGGTGCGGGCCTGGTCGTGGGTGTGGCCGGAACAGCCGCTGCTGGTCTATCCGTTGGCCGAGGCGCTGGCCCCGGCGTTGCCGGAGAGCGGCAACGATCCACTGCACACGCGTGCCCATGCCAGTGGCGAAGAACTGCACCAGCTGCGTCCCTATCGTGCAGGCGATGCGCCGCGCAGCATTTCATGGAAGCACTCCGCGCGCCGCGACAGCCTGCTGGTACGCGAGTATGAAAAGCCGATCGGCATCGAAGTGATCCTCGACTGGCGCACGCTGGCGTCGCTGGGGCACGAAGCCCGCATCGCGCGATTGGCGCGCTGGGTTGATGTGGCCGAGCGCGAGGGCCGGCGCTACACCCTGCTGCTGCCCGCACATCCGGCGATCGGCCCTGGCCAGGGGGCCGGCCATCACCACCTGTGCCTGCGTGCACTGGCGTTGTTGCCGCATGGCTGAGACCCCTGCGCTGATCGATCGCACTGCCCGCAGCTGGACCCTGGCCAGCGCGGCGCTGGCGCTGTTGCCGTTGCTGCTGCAGCTGCCGCCGCTGTTGGCCGGCGTCATCGCAGCCACAGCGGTGGTGACTGCATTCCTGTCACGGCGGAAGGTGCTGCCAATGCCGGTACGCCTGCTGCTGGTGCTCGGCATGCTCGCCGCCATCGTCTGGCAGATGGGCATGGTGCGCCCCGGGCGCGATACCGGTTGTGCCCTGCTGGCCGCGATGCTGGCGATCAAGTCCAGCGAGCTGCGCAGCCTTCGCGATGCCCGCAGCCTGCTCGGCTTCGCGCTGTTCTCGCCGTTTGCGGCGTTCCTGCTCGACCAGGGACCGCTGACAACCGTGCTGGCGGCGTTGGCAGGCATCAGCGCGCTGCTGGCCCTGCAACGCCTGGCCCAGGATGAAGGCCATACAGGCCGAGTGCCGTTGTACGGGCAGTTGCGCGGCGTGGGTCGCCTGCTGGCGATCGGGCTGCCGCTGGCCCTGGCCTGCTTCTGGCTGTTCCCGCGCCTGGCGACGCCACTGTGGGGGGTCCCCGAGCGCGCCGTCGGCACCCCGGGGCTGTCCGACAGCATGGAACCGGGCCAGTGGCTGGACCTGATGGCCGACGACACGCCCGCACTTCGCGTCCAGTTCTTCGGTGCCGTACCCGAAGCGGCGCAGCGCTACTGGCGTGGGTCGGTGCTGACCGCATTCGATGGACGACGCTGGATGCGCGACCCTGCCAGCGCGCGGCGGACGCCCGCGGTGGTGGAGGCCGGCACGCAGCGCTGGGACTACCAGATCGATTACGAGCCGACCGACCGTCGCCAGCTGGTCGCGCTGGATCTGCCGGGCCAGGCGCCCGCAGGCAGCACGCTGGATGCGGACATGAGCCTGAGCAGCGACCGAGCGCTGGCCTCGCTCAGCCGCTGGCGGCTGCAATCGGCGCCACCACGGCGCTTCGACAGCACCCTGTCGCCGTATCTGCGGCGCGCGGCGCTGCAGTTGCCCGATGGCTTCAATCCACGCACCGCCACCCTGGCACGCCAATGGCGGCATGACGCAGGCAACGATGACGCGGCCATCGTCCGCCGCGCGCTGCAATGGATCACCACCGATTTCTCCTACACGCTGGAAACGCCCCAGGCGGGGCGCGACCCGGTCGACGAGTTCCTGTTCGGCTACAAGGCCGGCTTCTGCGAGCACTTCAGTTCCGCCTTCGTGGTGCTGATGCGCAATGCCGGCATTCCTGCACGGGTGGTCACCGGATTCGCCGGCGGCACCCGCAATCGCCTTGGCGATTACTGGGTCGTGCGACGGATGGATGCCCATGCGTGGGCCGAGGTGTGGCTGCCGCAGCGCGGCTGGGTGCGGGTCGACCCCACCGCTGCGGTGGCGCCCGAACGCATCCTCGATACCCTCGACGACCGCCTGCAGGCTGGCACCGACAACCCGATGCAGCAGCGCCTGCTGGAACTGGGGCAGATGGGCGACTGGCTGCGCCGCGGCTGGAACGATCTGGTGCTGTCCTTCGACGCACGCCGCCAGCAGCAGCTGCTCAAGCCGTTCGGGCTGGCTGATCTGGGCCCCGGTCAGCTGGCCGCCGGCTTCGTGATCGCCGCGTTGCTGGCCTTGGCCTGGATGGCCTGGCTGCTGGCCCGCGGCGAACGCGAACGTGATCCGCTGCTGCGCGCCTGGCACCGCTTGGGCCGGCGCTATGCGCGCCTCGGCCTGGCCCGGGAGCCGCATGAAACCGCACGGGACTGGGCGCATCGGGTACACGCCCAGCGGCCCGACCCTGCTCTCCTCGCACTCAGCCAGCGTTTCGCCGACGCGCGTTACGCTGGAACTTGCACCGACCTCGCTTCATTATTGCGGGACCTGCGCAGGCATCGCCCGACTTCCGGAGCCTCCCCATGAACACCAAGTTCCTCCTCACCGCTGTGGCCACGCTGGCCCTGTCGGCCTGCGCCACGGCTCCCAAGCCGCTGCAGGGACAATTCAGCCTGGTCTCCCCCCGCGACTCGGTCGCCACCCAGCAGGTCGGCACGCCGGTCCGTTGGGGCGGTCGCATCATCGAAACCAAGCCTGGCCAGGGCGAGACCTGCTTCCAGATGATCTCGCGCCCGCTCAACGCCAGTGGCCGCCCGAACACCACCTCGTCCGACGCCAGCGACGGCCGCTTCATCGCCTGCCGCGCCGGTTTCTACGACCCGGCCGTGTTTGAAGCCGGCCGCGACGTGACCTTCATCGGCAAGATCGATGGCTACCAGAACACCCGCATCGGCGACTACGACTATCGCCTGCCGAAGCTGTCGGCCGACGTGATCTACCTGTGGCCGGAACAGCGCCAGGTCGATGTGGTGCCCTACCCCTATGGTCCGTGGGGCCCGGGTCCGTATGGCCCGTACTGGGGCGGCTACGGCCGTTGGGGCTGGTGGTGATCGCCAGCCGGCATGCATGACGGAAAAGGCCGCCCTCGGGCGGCCTTTTTTCATCCACGCAGGGCGTGGACGGGGGATTCAGCGCCCCGGCGAACCGAAATGGCCCAGCGGTCCACCGGCCAGCAGATGCATGTGGATGTGGAACACGGTCTGCCCGGCATGCTCGCGGCAGTTCATCACGATGCGGTAGCCGTCCTGGGCAAAACCCTCGCGGCGCGCGTACCCGGCCGCGGCCAGTGCCAGCTTTCCGATCAGGTGCGCCTGTGACGGCTGCAGGTCGTCCAGGGTCGGGATGATCTCGTTCTTCGGAATGAACAGCACATGCACCGGCGCCTGCGGCGCGATGTCCTTGAAGCCCAGCACCTCGTCATCCTCGTAGACGATGGTGGCCGGGATCTCGCGACGGATGATCTTGCTGAAGAGGGTTTCGGTGCTCATGGTCGGCCTCGGCGGGGATATCGTCCGCATTGTAGGCCGGCCGCGCCGGGCCATGCCCAGCGCCTGCTCAATCGCGGAACTCGCTGCGCGTTCCGAACGCGTGCGACAGCGTGCCGCGGTCAACGTATTCAAGCTCGCCGCCGAGCGGCAGGCCCTGTGCCAGGCGGCTGGGCTGCACCTTGCGCGCGCGTGCCAGCTGCGCCAGGTAGTGCGCGGTGGCCTCTCCCTCAACGGTCGCGCTGGTGGCGATGATCAACTCCTGCACCTCGCCTTCGGCCAGGCGGTTCTCCAGCTGCTCCAGCCCCAGTTCGCGCGGGCCGATGCCATCGAGCGGCGACAACCGGCCCTGCAGCACGAAGTAGACGCCACGGAACCCCGTTGCGTTCTCGATGGCCAGGCGGTCGGCCGGCGATTCGACCACGCACAGCTGGCTGCGTTCGCGGCTGCTGTTGGCACAGGTCGGGCACAGCTCGGTTTCGCTGAAGTCGCGGCACTGCGCGCAGTGGCCGATGCGCTCCACCGCCAGCGCCAGGGTCTCGGCCAGGCGCTGGCCACCTTCGCGCTCGCGTTCGAGCAGATGGTAGGCCATGCGCTGCGCGGTCTTCTGGCCCACGCCAGGCAGCACCCGCAGTGCGTCGATCAATTGTTCAAGCAGGGGTGCGGACACGGCGGCATGCTTTGTAGAGTCGAGCCATGCTCGACTGGAGGTTGAAGCAGTCGAGCAAGCTCGACTCTACGCGGTCGATGGCACCCGATAACCGGGTGCCATATCACGCATCAGAACGGCAGCTTCATGCCCGGCGGCAGCTGCATGCCGGCGGTGGCCGACCCCATCTTCGACTTCGACTCGGCATCGATCTTGTTCGAAGCGTCGTTGAAGGCGGCCGCGATCAGGTCTTCCAGCATTTCCGGGTCGCTGGCCAGCGACGGGTCGATGCGCACCTTGCGGCACTCCTTGGCGCCGGTCAGGGTCACGCTGACCATGCCGCCACCGGCGCTGCCGGTCACTTCGATCTTGGCGATTTCTTCCTGGGCCTTCTGCAGGTTCTCCTGCATCTTCTGGGCCTGCTGCATCAGTTGGGCGATGTTTCCGCGCATGGTGTCTTACTCGTCAAAAGTACGGATGGAATCGGAAACAACCCGCGCGCCGTGCTGTTGGATCAGCACCTGCACTTCCGGGTCGTCCATGAAAACGGCCTCTGCCACCTGCTGCCGCTCGCCACGCTGGCGGTCGGCCCGCTGGTGCAGGGTCTCGGCCGGAACGTGTTCGGTTTCCACGGTCTCGACCACGATCTTCGGCGCCTGGCCAAGAGCCTTCTGCAGCATCTCGCCCAGGGCAGCCAGCGCGCGCTCGGAGCGCAGGTATTCAAATCCGGGCGAAAGGCCCAGTTTCAAGGTCCCGTGCTGGCAGCTGATGAAGGCGGCGTTGGCGGCCAGCTGTCGCGAAGGGCCGCTGAGGCCGCTGTTGGCGACCAGATCCAGCCAGTCCTCGGCGCTGGCCAGTTCGCTGACACCTTCCAGCGGCGCGGCGTCGCGCACCGTAGCCGGCTCGGCCGGGGCGATGACGATGCCTTCGGTGCGGAATGGACGCTCCCGCTCGGCAGGTTCCGCTTCAGCCGGCGCTGCCACCGGGGTTGGCGGTTCCTGCCAGGGCGCCACCATGGCCGCGTCCGGGCCGGCCATCTCGACCGCCAGCGCCTCGTCGCGGGCCTCGGCCTCATCGGTGGCCCACGGCGGCAGGTCGTCGCTCGCCGCTGGCTCAGCCGGCGGCATCTGCGCTTCCACGTCGGCCTTCATCGGCGGCGGCGGCACGGGCTCTTGCACCGGCACCGGCTCGGGTTCCGGCGTCGGGTCCGGCTCCGGTTGCGGGGCCGGCTCAGGTTCGGGATCGGGTTCGCGCGGTGCGGCCTGCATTGGGGCAGCCACCTGTGCCGTCGCGGCCGGGCCTGCCGAAGCGGCGGCAGCGGCCGGCGTCGCATCGTGGGTCCCGGCGCCGCTGCCACCACCGGCAACGTTGCCTCCTGCGGCACCTTCCACCGACTTCGGTACCGGCGGTACCGCGGCGGCCGGACGGAACGCCAGCATGCGCAGGACCGCCATCTCGAAGCCGGCACGCGGGCTCGGCGCCAGCGGCAGGTCACGACGACCGTTCAAGGCCATCTGGTACCAGAGCTGCACCACTTCCGGGCGCAGGCGCTCGGCAAAGGCGGTGGCATCCAGGCCTTCGGCAACGGCCGCCCCCGGCACCAGCTGCTGCACCTGGATACGGTGCAGGCCTTCGGCCAGCGCTTCCAGCACGCCACTCCAGTCCGGCGAGAACTCGGCCAGCGCGGCCACCACCTGCAAAAGGCGCGGGCCATCGCCCTCGGCCAGTGCATCAAGCATCGCCGCCACCTGGGTGCGGTCGACCGTGCCCAGCATGGTGCGCACCACGTCCTCGCGCAGCGCGCCGCCGGCATAGGCGATCGCCTGGTCCAGCAGCGACAGGCCGTCGCGCAGGCTGCCGTCAGCGGCCTTGGCCAGCTGCACGATCGCGCTGTCGTCGGCCTCGATGTCTTCCGCCGCCAGGATGCGGGTCATCTGGCCCTGGATCTGATCCTCGTCCAGGCGCTTGAGATTGAACTGCAGGCAGCGGCTGAGCACGGTCACCGGCAGCTTCTGCGGATCGGTGGTGGCCAGCAGGAACTTGACGTGTTCCGGCGGCTCTTCCAGCGTCTTCAGCAGCGCGTTGAACGCCGCCTTCGACAGCATGTGCACTTCGTCGATCAGGTAGACCTTGAACTTGCCGCGCGACGGCATGTACTGCGCGTTCTCGATCACCTCGCGCACGTCGTCCACGCCGGTGTTGGACGCGGCGTCGATCTCCAGCAGGTCGATGTAACGGCCGGCGTCGATGTCCAGGCAGGCCGCGCACTGGCCACACGGGTCGGCGCTGGTGCCCTGCTCGCAGTTCAGCGACTTGGCGAAGATGCGCGCGATGGTGGTCTTGCCCACGCCACGCGTACCGGTGAACAGGAACGCATGGTGGACCCGGCCACTGTCCAGCGCATTGCTGAGCGCACGGACCACGTGTTCCTGGCCCACCAGCTCGGCAAAACGCTTCGGACGCCACTTGCGGGCAAGCACGAGATAGGACATCAGGCCACCGTCTTCCATCGGATGTTCCATTGTGCCATGCCTGTCCAGCCCCCTCGCCCCCGGCACGCCCCTCGCAGGTTCCTGACCAGGGTGCTTGTGAAGTGCCGCGCGGCCCGCTAGAATCTGCGCCCCTGCTGAGGCGTTTGCCGATGGCAGGGATCCGGAGAGGTGTCCGAGTGGTTGAAGGAGCACGCCTGGAAAGTGTGTAAGCGTCTAAACCGCGCTTCGGGGGTTCGAATCCCCCTCTCTCCGCCAGTTAATTGAACTAAGCCCCTGATTTCTAGGGGCTTTTTTCTTTTCTGCTCGCTCCAGTATGCCATCCAGTATGCCACAGCGCATTGGCTACGGTTGGGGCCCCTTGTGAGGTGTTGTGCAGCACCGGCCAGCGGAGCTGGGGGGAGGCAGTACGGCACCACCTCGTGCAGACGGGGCTTCACCCAAAGGGGTGTTGGCAATCCTCCCCCGCCACTGATCTGCCGCGCAGCCTTCGGCTGAATTTCCGTCGCGGTTTTTCGACGACTCCGGGGAAATCCGCTCCTTATTCAACGTCTCCGCATCTGCTCAGCATGCCTTCTCAGGACCGCCATTCCGGCAAGTCCAATGGAGGAGAAGCACATGCCACCCAGCAACGTTAACGAAATGGCCGCGCAGTTCATCGCGGCGTACCAGACCCTTAAAGACAAGAAGGACATCGAGCGTCTCCTGGCGCTCATCAAACCGCAGATCCTTTCCGCCAAGGCGGATGGCATCAGCGACAAGGAATTGATCGAACTGATCAATTCCTTGGGCCTGCGAGAGAAGTTCTATCCGGCGAAGCTCAAGGAGTTGCGGGGGCGTCTGGCCAAGTCCGAACTCGATGCTTCGGCCAACGAGGGCGATGACTCGGTAACGAAACAAGACATCCACCCAATGGCAGCCGCGCTTAGCGGTCGTCGCGATGGGGCAGCAGCATGAACATGCTCGGGCCGTTCCACACCTTTCAAGCTCCGGACCCCAATTTCAGCATGCTCCCGCCGCTGGCCGAAGCTGCCGCGCGCGCCGTGTGCGCCAAGGTCCAGGAGGCCTGTCCGAGCATGGTGCGGACGCACCTGCTGTCGATCCTGTCCTCGGCAGTGGCGCCCCTCTACACGGTGATCCCGCCCAACTGGACGCCCATCCCGATTGGCGTGAGCACCCTGTGCGTCGCTGATGTCGGTGGGAGCAAGAGTCCGGTGCATGAGCTCCTGATCCGGCCGCTCAAGGACCATGCCAAGGAAAGCTTCGCGCGGTACGAGGCCGCAACGATCGAAGCGAACGCGGCTTCGGACGAAACAAAATTCCACGTCAAGCTGCTGAAGGCGGAGATCGCGCGCTGCCTGCGGAAAAACGATTCGGCGCAAGAATTCCTCGCCACGCTGGCCGAGCTGAACCGGACGCCTTCGGTGAACCCAAAACATCGTCCACGCCTGGCTAGCAACCTTGACCTGGAAAGCCTGCTCCACCAGCTGGACGGCGAGTACGAAGCCGTTGACTTCATCACCGATGAAGGCGACAAGCTGCTTAGCTCCAGTCTGATGCGTCACGTATCTGACATGGTCGATCTGATTGACGGCAAGGCATTGGAGTACCGACGCGAGAAGAAGAAGCATCTCTACGCCAGCCATCCGCGTGGGACGTTCGGCTTGCTGGCGCAGTCCGCCGCTATTGCACCGTACCGCCCTCAGTGCAAGCGCAACGAGTACAACGAGCACAAAGCCGTCAAGCTCGGCTTCTTCTCGCGCTTTCTCGTCTGCGTTGCGCAATCGTTGCCGATGGGCAACCAGTACGTTCCCACCAGCGGGGATGACGAGGCCATCTCCGATCTCCACGAGGCGCTCAGGGAGCTTTACGACCTGCATCGGAATAACCTGGAGGCCGGTGGCATTGCCCCCATCGAACTCGCCTTCGCACCTGACGCGCTGGGCTATTGGGACGAGCTGTGCCGCATCACCAACAATCTCAAGTTCGGGCAACTCGCGCATATCGCAGATTTCGTCTCGAAGATGCTCAATCTGACCGCCCGCCTGGCTGCGGTGCTGCATGTATGGGAAAGCGAGACCCACTACGTCTCAAACTCCTGCCTCCAACGTGCTTGGGCGCTTGTTTCTTGGCATGCCACTCAGTACGAACTCGTGTTCGTCCCGCCGCCGCCCCTGCCCCAACAGGAGGCCGACGTGGCAGCAGTAATCGAGCACTTGAAGATCTATCGCTTTGAAACCGACTACAAGGAAGTTCCCACGGAGCCCATCGGCCTGTTGCTTGCCATTCCCAGCAACCGCCTGCGCGCCGCCCTTCTGCGCATGGAGCAACGAGACCTGATCGAGCTGTGCGGCGGCAAGACAACGTTTATCAATTGCATGAAGATGTTCTCGCGATCGCGCAACATTACGTGGCGGTAATTGTCACAGAGCAAACAAAAATGCCCGGCGTTTGCCGGGCATTTTTCATACAGGATGCGGGGGCGCTGCCTGATGATTGCGCTCGCTCGTCAGATCTCGATAGGCCTAGTTTTCCAAACATCACGAGCCAACGTCAAAAGTATGTCGTGCCGCTTCTCGATGGATGAAGCATCCCACACAGGAAACGCCGACAGCTTCTCATTAATTCGCGAGATGGAAGTATTTTGTCCGACCTCGGTCAGCGCCACCAAGCTGCGGGTCAGGTAGTTGCCGCTCTTGCCGTATTCGACCTGCTTAGCAGTGTAGAAGTCGTTGCCCGCGACGATGTTGATCGGTTTTTCCAGCAAGGTCAGATTGCCGAGGCGATTCTTGTAGTCGTCGTAGACCGCATTCGGGTTCTCTGCTGCCCACGTCGCACGCAGTTCCGCCTTCGGGTTGTCGGGCAGGATGTGCTCGATTTCCAGCTTGGTGAATGGCTCCAGACTGCCTGGAGTCTTCAGGCCGCTGAACGCCATCTCGACGTGCTGGGTCAGCCGCGCCAGCAGGTAGCGCGTGCGGTACTGCTGCATCGAATACAGCGTGAAGCGCTTGAGGGCATCGGCGAGCTCCTGCGACTTGCCCGCCATGTTCTTCTCGAAACGGTCGGCCACGAAGGTGTTGAGCTGAACCTTCTGCTTCACCGGATCAGTTGTCTCCGCAATCGCACGCAGCTCGTCGGCCCATTGTGAGAAGCTCCGCTCCAGATCCTTGGTCGGCGTCTTGGTGAAGATGTAGTAGAAGAGGAAGCTCTCAAGCTGCGCCACGAAGTGATCGAACAGCGGCTTGGGGAAATTCGCGGCTGCCAGCAGCAGGACGTAGTGCAAGCTGAACGCCCCACCGGCAAGCCGCTTGAGGCTGTCCATCGCCAGACTGGGCTTGCCGTCATTCCCCAGCCCGTTGGCGAAGGCCAAGTAGTGCTCGACGTTGCGAATCACCTTGCGAACGAACTCGAAGGGTTTGCCTGCGTAATCGCAGAGCGCCGCGTTGTCCTTGGCGATGAACCAGTCGTAGATCTCGTCCTCGCGCACCACCGCATCACCGCGCTCGTTCTTGATGACGTAGTTGGCCATCAGGAAGTAGCGCAAGAATCGCAGCGGTTTTTCCTTCTCCTTCTCCAGCGGCTTGGTTATCTTCTTCCACTCGTCCTTGAGCTGGGTGAACTGGGTCTGCTTGACCTGCGTGAACAATAGGTTCTTGAGCAAGTCCATCGGGTTCAGACCGACGCCGCGCTCGTTGATGGTCTCGAAAATCTTCAGCGCGCTGCTGACGTCGGTGGAGATCTGGATGAACACCACGTTGTTGGCCAGATAGCCCCAATACTTCTTCAGCTTGGCCGTGTCGTCGTAGTTGTCCTTCAGATAGCGGTACAGCGTACTGTAAGCATTGACCAAGTTCTCTAGCGACCCGAAGCTGGTGATGCCAGCAGACTGGATGCCAGCGCGCACGGTCTGTGGCTCTGCATCCAGCTCGACCAGTTTGGCCATCACTTCGCCTGCGCTCTCGTAACGCGGTTCCAGCTTCAGGGTGGTGCGCACCTCGCCGTCGCTGTCCACGTAGCTGGTCGAGATCAGCCCGGAGATCATCTGGCGCTGTGGCTCGCCCTGGAACAGATGCTTGAGCGCGCACAGTAGCAGGAAGAACGTCGTCAAGCGCTGCTGGCCGTCGATGACCTCGTAATGGTTCTTCTGCTCGGTCGGCGACACCAGCACGGTGCCGATGAAGTATTCCCGCGTGGTGCCCGCATCGATCTGCTCGCCGATGTCCTCCAGTAGCTGATGCACTTCCTTGTCCGTCCAGACGTACTCGCGCTGGTAGTCCGGGACGATGTAGAAGCACTCCCTGAAGGCTTCCTCGATGCTGTATTTGTGATTTTCGATGCGGGCCATATCTCGTCTTCTCTAAGTTCTTCAATGCCAAAGCTGGAAACTAGCGAATCGCTCAGACCAGCACCCGGAACAACTTCTTCAGGTAGGCGCTGGCACCATCTTCCATGAACAACACGTTGCGGCTTTCCAGATCGGCCTTCTTTGTTGGGTCGCCGACGTTGAGCAGGTCGGCGAATTTCGTCGGTGACAGTACGAAGGCATTCAAGACCAGCGGCGCTTCGCCCGCCTTGGCCTGCGATGCCAACGTAGTTTCAAGCGTCTTCACTTCCTTGTAGAGCCCCAGCTTGGGGTGCGACAGGTCGAGATTGCGCAACCCCTTCGGATCAACAAAGGTCAGCCACTGCTTGCCGCTGGCATCGTCCACCAACCACAGCAGGAAGTCCGGATAGAAGTTGCCTGCTAACGCGAAGCCCAGGCCCTTCTCTTCGCGATCCGCATTGCGCAGCAGGTACAGACTGCGCGGGCCAATCGCTTCCTTGCCCTCGCTTGAGTTGTAGAACGCCTCCAAATCGCGGACAAACTCCCATTCGCTCGGCGCGTCAAAAGCCAGCGGACGCAGTTTCAGCGGCACTGCATCCTTGTCCTCCAATGCCAGCAGTGGGTAGTACAAGTGGCGGTCGAAGCTGATGGCGACCATGTGTGGTGCGTTCCATTTGCTGGCCTCGCCGATCTTGCCGTCCGCCACCAGCTTCTTCAGCACTTCCAGCTTCGCTTGATACTCCAGACCGTCGTCGCTGTTCTCGATCTCGAACTGGTACAGCTTGAGCATCGACCCGTGATCTTCATCGATGTGGGTGATGTCGTAGAACTGGCCTTCGTAGCCCGTCTTCAGGGCCTTGTAGAAGCGGTCGGTGTAGTCCGTAAGCAGTCGAAGCAGGATGTCTTCCTGCTTGCGGATGTCGGCGAAGGTCGTCACGTTCAGTTCCGCCGCCGGGATGAACAGCGTGTACCAATCCTGCGTGTCCGCACAGAAGTCGATCAGCTTCTGCTGTTCCAGCCGCAGGTTGCTCCAGCTGCGCTGCAACTTGTAATCCTGCAAGGCCAGATAGATGCGATCCCAATTGAATGCCGGGAACAGCGTCTGATTCAGCTTGCCCCTGTTGCGGGCTTCCGTCGTGGGGGTTGTGCCCTTGTCCTTGCTGGACAGCGCTTCGACACGCGGGTACAGGTCGAGTACCACATGGGGGGGCTTGATCTTGCCCTGGAACTGCGCGGGTATTTCGTACAGCCACGGAAAGTGCGTGCGCTTGAACCCGAGTTTCTGGTTGTCCTTGTAGCCATCCTTCAGCGCCAAGGTCTTGAGTTTGCCTTTGGGCAGGTTGGCCCGCGTTGGGAAGTCCAGTTCCAGCACTTCATCGCTGGGCGTGATGCCTTCCTCGCGCAGGTAGTCTTTGAACGCGGCCATGTAGCTGGCGCGCACGCCGAAGATGTTCAGCGCCTCCAGCTTGTCCAGATGCACGCCCTTGGGCCTGTCTTGCGGCAGGGTGCGCTTGAGCGAGAAGCCCTTGCCCTTGAGGCGCACCCCGCGTCCGAACAACTGGATGATCTGCGAGCCTTCCCCTTGGCCCATGTTCAGCAGACCCATCGTGGACACGCGCCAACTGCTCCAGCCTTCGGTGAATTTGCGCGAGCCGATCAGCACATTGAGGCGGCTGTCCTTGTTGTTCAGCGTGCCGAACAGCGCGCCGCCAAAGTCGTCACGCTCGCTGTCGAAGGCCTCAGCGTTTTCCGCCATGCCGAAAAAGCCCGCATCGTCGCCGATGTTGATCAGGCCGAAGGGCTCTGCATCGCCCACCCGCAACGCCAGCTCACCCTTGCTGCTCTTGATGTTGACCAGTTTCAAGCGCTGGCGGGCCGGGGCATTGAACACGCGCAGCAGGATGTCGGCGTACAGCTCATCCACGCGGCCGCCGAAGTCCATCAGGGGCGTGAAGCGCCCGCTGAAGATGTTGTTGCCCTTGGCGTCCAGAATCTGCGCCTTGTCCGCAATCAGGTCGGTCAGCCAGCGCTTGATCTGCGCTTCGCTGTTCAGGAAGTCGGCGAGGAAGTTCATCACTTCCAGGATGTCCGACTCCTCACCTGACACGGTGTTGCCCACGAACACCCACAGCGGCTTATCGATGTTGAAGTCGGCAAGCGCCGAGCGGTGAGTGCTCCACAGCCAAAGCTGCTGGTAATAGGCCAGCAAGCAGGCGATGAAATACTTGCGCGCGTTGTCCGCCTGCTCGTAGGCGGCGCCATTCATGTTGAGGATCAGCGACTCTTTGCCGTAGCCATCCTCATAGAAGAACTTGTACGAGTAATCGAACAGGATGCACTTGGCGTAGATCTCGCGCGTGGCGATAACACGCGCACGGCGCTTGTCCTCCTCCGTCAGCGCCAACTGCGCCTTTTGGTCTTCGTCCAGCTTCTTCAGGCTGGTCGTCTCGAACAGCATCTTGGCGCGCTTCTTCTGGATGTCTTCTTCGGCCTGCACCACCGTAAAGCCTTTGGCCACTGCCTGTCCGAAGGTGGCCGAGTACTCGAAGGCAAAACCGCCTCGCACCAGTGCATCGCGTCGCGCCATCCACGCGCCCGCCGCCGTGCCCGTACCACGGTGGCCTTCGTCCACCAGCACCAGGTTGTTGCCCTCGAAGGCATCCACGGCGACGGTCTTGTCGCCCATCTCGTCGCCCAGCTTGTTGATGTCGATGATTTCGATGGTGCCGCGCGCGGGTGACTGGGCCTTGTTGAAGAACTGCGCGAACCCGAAGCCGGACAGGTGCAGCTCCTCCAGATGCTGACCGCTCAAGCCTTCGTTGGGCGTGAGCAGGATGATCTTGTCGGGAAAGTGATCGCTGCGCCCCGCCTGGAAGTAGTGCAGGTACTGGCGGATGTTGACGTGCAGCAGCAGGGTCTTGCCGCTGCCGGTGGCATTCCAGAAGGCGATCTTGTTGAGGTCGTCCGCTTCGAAATCGCGGAACGGTTCCGCGCCCGTCTCGGCGCGGTAGCGCGTCATTTCCTCGTTCAGGCCGTCGAGCAAGTCCTGACGGTGGTTGAAGTACCAGTCCAGATACAGCTCGGTGAACAGCAGCGAGAGGTACTGGAAGTACTTCATCTGCAGTTCGTGGCCTTCCAGCTTGTTGCGCTGGGCGGTGATAGCCTGCCAGTGGGCGACGACGTTCAAGTCGTAGCGCCGCAGGTCGGCCTCGGGCACCTTGTTGGGATCGAACAAGCCTCGGATCAGTTCGTGGAAGAACTTGGTCTGGCCGTCCTCGTCGATTCCCTCAAAGCGGTCATCGCCCAAGCGCATCTTGAGTGCCGCCAGCGTGCCGCCCTGAAAGAAGCCCAGCACCCAGCGGTTGAGCACCAATTCCCGATGGAAGCTGCGCTTCTTGCCGCCGCGAGTGGAACCGGCTGCGCCGCTTGCGCCCGAACCAGCGACAGGGGTCTTGCGTGGCCGTGCCATCAGATGTCCTCCACGGAGAACATGCGCTCCAGAAACTCCGGCTCGATCTGGCGCAGCTTGAGCACGCGGGTGGCGCCGCCTTCCTCGGCCGTCTGCGTCAGCACGGTGGGAATGTTGTGGTCGCCATTGATGTAGACCACGTCGAACTCGTTGTCCGCCGGGTTGATGGCCAGCTTGTCACAGAGCTTGCTGATGCCTTCGTAGTCCAGCACATCGCAATCGCGCCACAGCACGAGGCAGCTTTCACCGCTGGGTAGCGTGCCGGTAACGGTGACAAAGCCGCGCTGCGGCTGGGCGTCGATGTGCTTGACGCGCAGGCCGATCAGGAAATTGAAGGTTTCGACCAGATCGATCTTGCGCGGCTCGAACGCGCCCGCCGAATCTACGGCCACGTTGAGCGTGTAGTCGAAGGGCTTTTTGAAGTCATCCACCGACAGGAGCGAGCCACGGCTTTCCACGTCCAGCAGATAGTTAAGTAGGTAGTCGTCCTTGGCCTGCTGCGGCAGAGTGTTCAGCAGATCGCCCTGCGCGGACGTACGGCGCAGTTGCAGGTTGTTCAGGGTGTCTTCGTAGCTTTCGAGTTTGATTGCTTTGAAGCAATGCGAAATGCCTGCCTCTGACGAAGTCGGTTTGCCGCCAGCCCAATCAGCTGAAAAGACGACTTTCTGAATTCTTGGCTTGAGAACGGTCTCGAAATACTCACCTTGCTCGACTAGAACGTACTTGCGCGATTCGTTGTCCTGGCGATTTAGAGAAATTGTTGCATGTGCAGTTGTTCCTGAGCCTGCGAAGTAATCGAGAACAGTAAAGTTTGCCTTTCCGAATGACTGCATCCAAAAAGATTGCTCAAGGGTTTTGACTGACTTCGGGTAATCAAAAATTCCACCGAGCCCGAGACTATCCAAGACGTTAGTGCCATTAGTGCCTGCATTGAAGTCTGCACCGATCCAATTACTGAATAGTGTCTCCCGCTTGTCCTGATGATCGATCAGCTGTTTCACAGCGCCACGGTCAGTAACGATCAACTCGCCGTTTGCTGCACGCACCTTGCCGGTTTCGTAGGATGACCGCCAAACGCGCTCCTCACCCGTGGTATTGATTGGATAGATTCTTTGTAATCCTTCCGCCGTTGGCCCGGTTGGATAATCGGTTCCAAGTGGCGGCGGCGGCTCTGCTCCTACAACCTTCTTGGTAGATGGATCAACGAGAAGAGCGTAGAAGCTACGCCAACGACCAACTCCCCCGCCACGCGGCGCGCGGTAGTTGTTGTCAGCCGTTCCACTCCGCATGAACTGCCTGTCCTCGGTCTCGTCCTCTTTCGGAAAACCAAGGTATTGCGGAGCATCTTTTGGAGAGGCGACGATGTAGTATTCGTGCGTCCGTGACAGCCTTCCACCCGATCCTTGTGGATGGTGATTGATCACGATGGTCGAGACATCGCATTCAGTGAAATGCCCCTTCAAACAGTGAAAGGCATTGTTATATTCGTAATCGTCAATGGCGAATCCAAACGAATAAACTTCTCCGAAAAGATCGCGAGTGAATGGCAACGTGTTGGAAATCAAAGCCAACCAGCTTGAGTGCTCGAACTGGTTCTTGTACGCGATCTTCGAATGGACAGTGTTGTAGGGTGGATCAATATAGGTGAAATCTATGCTCGCCCGGTAACGATACTTCGCTAAATTGAGCGCCTGGAAGTTATCCCCATTGATGACGACGCCGCCGAGGCCTGTTTCGATATCGTCGATATTTGCCAAAAGGCGATGCTTAAAGTCGTCATTGAATAGTGCCGTATCCACCATCCGATACTGCGCAGCCTTCAAGTCCTCCACCGTCCCCGGCGCATCGCCATCCCAAACGCCCAGCAGTTTCCACCGCGCCCATTGCTGCGCGTTCGCTACCACTTCCGGCCACAGCGCTTCCGGTACCCGATCCAGCGTGATGCAGTAGTGACTGGAGACAACGAACTTCTTTTTCAGCCACAGCTTCTTCTGGAAGTCTTCCAACTGGGCCAAGAAAGTGATCAGCTCCAGCGCGATGCTGCGCAGGCACTGGATCATGCGCAGGTTCTTTTCGATGTCCGCAAACGCGCCGGCGTTCTGCACATCATCCAGGTGCATGACTTCGTTCTTGACATAGAAGTCCAGCTCGCGCCGGAGGAAACCACCCAGATCCTTGTGGATGAAGTAATCCGCCGTGTTCTTGGTGGTGTAGTTCGTCAGGTGCTTTTCCAGCAGGCTACGCTGCGGATTCTTTTCCGTCGGCGCACGGTTGCCCAGGGCCAGCCAGCGGGCCTTCACCGCCGCATCGGCCAACACAGTCTCCACGGCCTTGGTGACCAGCGCCTCCTGCTTGGTGCCTTTGGGCTGGGCGGCGTACTCGAAGCGGATCACCAGTTCGGTCTGGCCATCGGCCGTGGCGATTTCCTCCACAGGCAGGATGTCTTCTTCGTATTCGTCGCCGTTTTCATCCACGCGGGTGACGGTCTTGTGCTGCGCCAGCACGAAGCGGCGTTCCTTGTCGTTGTCCTTGCGGTTGTCCTTGGCGGTGTCGGCGGCGGAGAGGCGGAAATGCACGCTGCGGCCATCATCGAGCTTGAAGCGGTAATTGCTGAAGTTCTCGCCGCTCTTGGTGTAGTACTGATCCTTGTTGGCCCAGTACAGCATCACCTCCTCGCCCGCATAGGGAATGGCGTAGGTATCGCCCTTGTAGCGGCGCTGGCTGATGAAGTCGCCTTGCTCGTAATAGCGCGAGAAGAAGGTGAGCAGGTGCGAAAACACGGCGCTTTCATGTTCGGAAGCTCCCGCCGTGTACTGCGCCAGCTTTTCGCGCAACTCCTTCACCTTGGGCACCGTGCCGGGATCAATGCCATCGGCCTGATACTGGGCTTCTTTTTCCTTCAGCTCACGTGCCACTTGCTGGCGCTGGGCCTCGTTGCCACTGCTGAGCGCAGTCTCGACCTTCTCGGCCAGTCGGTTTTGCAGGTAGTCGTTGATCTCGCCCGCGCGCGCATTGAGGATGCGGTAGATGCCGAAGTCGAGTTCCGGGCGGTCGATCTGGAAGATCTCGCGCAGCTTGGCGACGAGTTCCTGGAATTTCTGGTTGTGTGCGTGGGTCATGGCGTTCCCTGATCTCGCAATTTCTGATGCTGATTTCACGATACCTGCCAGCGGATGCTGAACAGGGTTTCGCTGGATGTCTTTTCTTGCAGTCGCTGCTGGAGCGAGGCAATCAATTCGTCGCGCTTGGCGATGATTTCGTCCTCGACGGCGAAGATCTCCTGCCGCAGACGGCGTTGCTTGCGCTCCAGCTCAGACAGTTCGCGCTGGATGCCGTCCTGCTCCTGCAAGGTGGCGGCCTTGCGGGCGTCACGCTTCAACTGTGCAATGCGCGCCTTGGTGTTCTTCAGGGCTTCCTCGGCGGCCAGCAGCTTGTCGTCGGCCCAGCGTTCCAGTTTGTCCCGTTCTTCATTGAAGAGGCGCTGGTTGGCTTCCAGTACCTGGGCGATGGTGGCAGCGACTGCGCGCTGGCTGTTGGCCAGCAGTGTCTCGGGCACATTGGTGCTCAAAGGAGTGGGTTTGCCTGCTGCTGGAATGGCCATCAGCTTTTCGCAGGCTTCCTGATCCAGCACCTGACCATCGTCAGTGCTGCCAGAGAACAGCAGCGCCTCGGTGGTCTCGAATGCGGTGACTTCCAGCCGGGCCAGCGTCAGCCAGCCGGACTTGCCGCGCAGGTTCTCGACCACGGAAATGCGTGCGCCGTATTTGCCGTAGTCGAGCTTCAATGTGGCGACGGGCGTGGCCGCGTTCAGGCTGGCATCAATGCTCCATTCCCCCAGCGGGTGGCTGAGGCGGTAGGCGTGCGCCAGCATGTCGGGCTGCGCCGCACCGCGAATGAGCTGATAGCGACCTGTGGCGATTCCAGTTGGCGGCGTGCTCAGAGAAAACGCGTAGGACTGCTCGTCGAAGCGCGCGCGGCCGTCCAATGCAAAGCAGGTGACACCCCAGAACCAGCGCCCCAGCTTGTCCAGCCGCGCTTCGGCGTCCTGAAGGCGCAGTTTGAGGCGGTCGTGAACGTCCTGGTCGAAGTTCTCCAGCAGCTGGGATTGGGTGTCTTTGATGCGGTCGGCGATGACTTCTTCCAGCTCGGCTTGCAGGGCGTTGAAGGCGGCTTCGATCCGCTCGGGCTGACGGCAGGTGTCGTAGATCTGGAGCACACGCTTCTCGAAGTCGATGCCGCCCTCGACACGGCCCAGCACTTCATCGCTCGCCCCGAACACGCCGGAAAACAGGTTGAATTTCTCGGTGAGCAGTTCCAGCACGCGCTGGTCGGCCTGGTTGCGGGTGTTGAGGAAGTTGATGACCACCACATCGAAACGCTGGCCGTAGCGGTGGCAGCGGCCAATGCGCTGCTCGACGCGTTGCGGGTTCCACGGCAGGTCGTAGTTGATGATCAGCGCGCAGAACTGCAGGTTGACGCCTTCGGCAGCCGCTTCGGTGGCGATCATGATTTCCGCGCCGGTGCCATCGTCCTTGCGGAAGTGGTCGATCAACGCGGTGCGGCGATCCACCTGCGGCGAGCCGGTGACGCGGTCCGTGCCTTTGTGCTCCTCCAGCCAGCGCTGATAAATGGCGATGGATTCCTCGTGGGTGTTGGTGCCACTGAACAGCACCAGCTTGCCTGCGTAACCGTTGGCCGAGAGGAAGCGGTGCAGGTACTCCTGCGTGCGCCGGGATTCCGTGAAGATGATGGCTTTGCGTGGCGCGCCCAGCTCGGCCATCTTGCCGAAGCCCAGTTTGAGCGCCTTGAGTAACGCCTGTGCCTTGGTGTCGGTTTGCAGGGCTTGGGCAGCATCGATGAACGCAGTCAGCTCCGCGATCTCGGCGCTGATGGCGGCGCGGACGGCATGCGCATCTTTTACAGCGCCCGTCTTGTCGTCTTCCGCTGGCGCAGGCGTCGGGACTTCGGCGTTTTCTTCTGCCTCGCCGGCTTCCTCCTCCAGGGAGTCCTGCTCCAAGTCGTCCTCGGCAATGAGCTGTTCGACCAGTTCCGTGCCGTCGTCTTCCGTCGCGCCTGCCGCCAGCAGGTTTTGCAGGCGCTCGCGGATGGTGACCAACGTGGCCGCGACGGCAGGCGCACTGGAGGCCAGCAGCTTGCGCAGGATCAGTGCCGTGAGGTGGCGCTGCTGCTTGGGCAGGGCGTAGGAGTCTTCCTTTTGCAGAAAGGCCGAGATGCGCTCGTATAGCGCCTGCTCGTCGTCAGTCGGGTTGAATGGCTGGGTGAGTGCCTTGCGCTCGGTGTACTTGATGTACTCCAGTACGTCACGGCGCAGTGTCCGTTTGGCGAAGCTGGCAAGGCGCTCACGCAGTTCGTCAAGCCCCGTTCCGCTGTTCATGAATTGCTTGCGGAAGGCAGCTTCGTCGCCGAACATGTGTTCGTCGATCAGCGTCGACAGGCCGTACAGCTCCATCAGCGAGTTCTGCAACGGCGTGGCAGTGAGCAGAAGCTTCTTGCGGCCTTGCAGCGCACGCTTGAGCGCCTGCCCGGTGCGGTTGCTGGCGCGGTGCGCATTGCGCAGCTTGTGCGCTTCGTCGATGACCACTACATCCCAAGGAACTGCACGCAGCTCGGCTTCCAGCTTGGCGGCAAACTGATAGGACATGATGACGACCGCCTTGCCAACCTGCCGCTGCAGGGTGGCGAGCATGTCGCCGGCGGACTGCTTGCGCAGAGAAACGGCATCCACCACGGTAGTGGGCACGGCGAACTTGTCGTGCAGCTCCTGCGCCCATTGCTTGCGCAGGCTAGCCGGGCATATGACTAGCAGCCGACGACGGCGCTCAGCCCAGTACTGGCAAACCACCAGCGCGGCTTCAATGGTTTTGCCCAACCCAACCTCGTCGGCCAGCAGCACGCCTTCCTGCAACGGGTTCCGAAGTGCGAACAGCGCCGCCTCGATCTGATGCGGGTTCAGATCGACGCTGGCATCGAACAGCGATTGGGAGAGGCGATCAACGCCATCGGCGGCGTGTCGCCGCGTCAGCTCGTGGGCGTAGTACTTGGCGTGGTAGGCGGAGATCAACCCTGACCTCCATCCAACTCTCGCCCCGGTGCTGCATAGCCCGGCGCTAACACCGCATTCTTGACGCCGTAAAGCGCTAGGTGGTCCCTCAACCAGAGCCGAAATTCGTATCCGCGCAAGCTGTGATCCGGGGAGCAGTCCACACTCCATTTGCGCAGGATGTATCCAGCCGTGGCAGCGCGCAGCTTCATCCGCAGCACGCCGTCGCGCATGCCGTAATCCATTTCGGTGATCTCCGGCCGGGGCTGATCCGGGTGCGGCACCAACTCCAGTTCGACGATCCGCGTCCACTGGATGTCTTGATCGCTCATCTCATGGGCTGCAACTGGCTGCCCCTTGAGCACGACAGGGTTCTTGATCCGGGTGATGACGAAATCCCGGAACTCCTGAGACTTCCGGTCAAAGGCGCGGACATGCCAGCGCAGGCCGTTGTCGATCAGCGCAAAGGGGACGACTTCCCGCTCAGTACAGCCGCTAGATATTGAGTAGTACTCGACGCGGAGCGGACACCCCTGATGGATCGCCCGGGTCACGCTGGCCAGCACATCGAGATCCGGGTGTGTAAGCCGTGAGGGGCTTTCGCTAGCCACCCACACCTTGAGTCGCATCGGCTCGCCGTCGCCAAAGCCCTGGGTCAGCCACGACAGCACCCGCTCCGGGGGGAAGTCGAAGACCGGCCGGAAGTCCGGCCCCAGGACGTAGGACTTGCCCTTGGAGTCGTAATCGATGTTGCCCGGGGCTAACTCCTTGTACAGCGCCAGATCCCTGGATGCGGCGGCGGACTGGATGCCAAACCGCGTGACCAAGTCCTGGCGGCGTATCTCCCCGATGAAGCGCACGCGCAACTCCACAAACGCGAGCCGGTCGCGTTGTGGCTGGGTTAGATCTGCAAGCTGTTCGTTCGACATCCTGGCTGGCTCGTTCGGGTTAGCGAATGCTTGTACGGGTTATTGCGGAAAGTATATGGCCTGCCCTAGAATCTGTCCATGACTCTATTTTGATTTGTGTGTCCGTCGTATTGTGATAACCACAAGCGGCGCAGCGATAAAAGGATCGGTACGGGCGCCATGCAAAATTTCGCAGAGCTTCACCTCAAGCCAGAGACGCTGGCGCAGTACGGGTTGCCGGACATCCCGTACCCCGTCCCAGCGACCGATCTGAAGTCGGCCCTGCTCGAAAACGGGGACCTGCCGCTGGCTGTGATGCTGCACGGTCTGCAGCAGCGTAGCCGGGATGGGGAGGCCGAATGGCAGCAGGTCGAACCCGCAATGGATCGGCTTGCCGAGCTGTTGGCGCCCGACGATGCCCGCGATGTCATTTCAGCGGCCGGGGACCACTGGTGGCTCGAGGTCGAGCCCGTGGACCTCGGCGGCAAACTGGTCACCATCCAACGTGGCGATGCTCTGATCGCTGCCATCACCGCTCGGGACGACGGACGCTTGCGGGTGGCGGTGTTTCGCCCGTTGGACGCCAAGAGCGCGGAATACCTGATCGGGCTGGGGCAAGTGCCTCACCCTGAGCACGGTGTCTGCATGCGCGAGAACAACTGGGAGTACGCGCTCGACTGCTCCGCCGGCAACGGCAACTACTACGCTGCCGACCGGGGCGAGGCCTACCTGTCCTACTGGGAGAAAGGCCTGGGCATCAGTTGGGACGGCTCCGATGTGCCCGAGTGGCGCAAGCAGCTGGACCTCGTCGCCCGACCCGTCGCCCGCGTAGTCGCAGAGTTGGGCGTCTACTACACATTGTCCGGCAATGAGGACGAGGAGCCTGTTGCCGATGCGGGCGCGGCGGAACGATCCGAGACGCCGGCACCTCCGGCCTGGCGCAGCAAGCGCCAGCTAAAACGCACGGCCCAGGGGCGGTTTCTGGGCTGCCTGCTAGGTGGTGCAGTCGGCGATGCGCTGGGCGCACCGGTTGAGTTCATGAAGCGGGCCGAGATTCTGCGTCGCTTCGGCCCGAAGGGAATCACCCAATATGCAGCGGCTTATGGTGGTCTTGGGACGATCACCGACGACACGCAGATGACCTTGTTCACCGCCGAGGGCCTGATCCGAGGCTGGGTGCGCGGCTGCTTCAAAGGCATCACGACCTATTCCGGGGTAACGGCGCACGCCTATTTGCGCTGGCTGCAAACCCAAGGCGAACGCCCGACATGCGACATCGACTTCGGCACCGATGAGCCTGGCTGGCTGTTTCAGCAGCGTCAGCTGCACAGCCGTCGCGCACCGGGCAACACCTGCCTATCGGCCCTGCGGGCGATGAACTCCCTGGGGGAGCCGGCCCGCAACGACAGCAAGGGCTGCGGCGGCGTCATGCGGGTTGCGCCGGTCGGCCTGTTCGCCTGGCGCCTGCGTCAGTACGAATCTCCCCAAGACGCCTTCCGGCTGGGTACCGAGTTGGCTGCGCTGACCCATGGGC
>NZ_JAOEDV010000060.1:0-27621 GCF_029837545.1 Stenotrophomonas sp. GD04024
GGCCTGCGGCGTATTGAGGTTCAGGTCGTAGTCGGTCAGGCGGTCCATGTCCTCCACCTTCACCCACTCTGTGGCGCCGTTGAGCGTGGCCTGGACCATGCCGCTGGGCGGGTCGTTCTGCGCGATCGGGGTGTCCTTCAGCGCGGTGCGCATGTAGTCGATCCAGATCGGCAGGGCGGCCTTGCCACCGTATTCGCGGTAACCCAGCGAGCGGAAGTCGTCGCGGCCGACCCACACGGTGGTCACGTACGGGCCGCCGAAACCGGAGAACCAGGCGTCGCGGTGGTCGTTGGTGGAGCCGGTCTTGCCACCCACGTCCTCGCGGCCGAGCACCTTGGCCTGGACGCCGGTACCGCGCTGGACCACGTCGCGCATCATCGACACCAGCTGGTAGGCGGTGCGGGCGTCGATCGCGCGCGGGGCGGTGCGGGCATCCGGGTTGGCCGGTACGGCAGCGGTTTCGGTCTTGGCTTCGGCCTTGGCTGCTGCAGCGGGGTCCACCTTCGGCGCCGGGGCACCGAAGTTGAAACCGTCCACGACCTGGTTGACCGGCTGGTCGCTGCTGCCGGCGCACTCGCGGCAGGCCAGTGCCGGGTTTTCCTTGAATACCAGGTTGCCGTCGCGGTCGTTGACCTGGTCGATCAGCCAGGTGTCCACGCGCGAGCCGCCATTGGCGAACACGGCGTAGCCACGGGCCACCGACAGCGGAGTGAGCGAGGCGGTGCCCAGCGACATCGACAGGTTCGGCGGCAGTTCCGATTCGGCGAAACCAAATTCGCTGATGTACTTGCGCGCGTAGTCCACGCCCATGCCGTCAAGCAGGCGCACCGAGACCAGGTTGCGCGATTGCACCAGTGCTTCGCGCAGGCGCATCGGGCCGCGGAAGCCGCCGCCGTCGTTCTGCGGGGCCCAGGTCTTGCCGCGGCGGTCGCGGAACACGACCGGGGCGTCGAGCACGATCGAGGCCGGGTTGTAGCCCTTGTCGAAAGCGGCCGCGTAGACGAACGGCTTGAAGCTCGAGCCCGGCTGGCGACGGGCCTGGGTGGCACGGTTGAACTTGTTGCCGGAGAAGCTGAAGCCACCGACCAGCGCCTTCAACGCGCCGTTGTGGGCATCCAGCGAGACCAGTGCGGACTGGCCGCGCGGCAGCTGGTCCAGCAGCCACTCACCGTCCTTGGCGCCGGCGCGCACGCGCACGATGTCGCCGCGCTGCACCAGCTTGCCCGGGGTCTTGTTGGTCCACTTGGCAGCGCCGGCTGGCAGCACGATCTCGCTGCGGTTGGCCAGCACCACGGTGGCGCTGCCGTCGGCGCCGGTGCTGGCGACGATCGCCGGCAGCAGGCCGGACTGGCCGAACATGCCGCGCAGGTGCTCGGCGAGGGCGGCGGCATCTTCGCCGGCGCCCACCTGGACCTGCTTCTCCACGCCGTGCCAGCCGTGGCGGTGGTCGTACAGCAGCAGGCCATCGCGGACGGCCAGGTTGGCGGCGGTCTGCAGGGTCGAGTCGATGGTGGTGGTGACGTGGTAACCCTTGTTGACCACATCGCCGCCGAAGCGGGCGATCATTTCCTGGCGCACCAGTTCGGCCACGTAGGGGGCATCGACCTGCACCGGCGGCTCATGCGCGCTGGCATGCATCGGCACCGCCTTGGCGGCGTCGGCCTCGGCCTGGGTGACGAACTTCAGGTCGGCCATGCGCTGCAGCACGTAGTTGTCGCGGCGCTGGCGGGCACGTTCCGGGTTGGAGATCGGGTTGCCGGAAGAGGGGAACTTGGGGATGCCGGCCAGCGAGGCCATCTCGTCCAGGTTCAGTTCGCCCAGCTTCTTGCCGTAATAGAACTCGGCGGCGGCGGCCACGCCGTAGGCGCGGTTGCCGAAGAAACTCTTGTTCAGGTACAGCTCGAATATCTCGTCCTTGCTCAGCTCGGACTCGATCTTCCGCGCCAGCAGGATTTCGGCCAGCTTGCGGGTATAGCTGTACTCGGAGCTGAGGAAGAACTGGCGGGCGACCTGCTGGGTGATGGTCGAACCACCCGGCACGCGCTTGTCGTTGGTGGTGGCCAGCAGCCACACCGCGCGGCCGATGCCCATGTAGTCCACGCCGCCATGCTCGTAGAAGCGGGCATCCTCGGTGGCCAGGAACGCCTGCTTCAGGCGCTCGGGCACGTCCTTCATGGTGACCGGGGTACGGCGGGTCTCGCCGAACACCGCCATCAGCTTGCCGTCGGCGGCATAGACGTACATGGGTTCCTGCATCTCCACGTCGCGCAGGGTCTGCACGTCGGGAAGCTTGGAGGATACGGCGTAGTACAGACCGCCCACGGCGGCCGCGCCGATCAGCGCCAGGACCAGGACAATCAGGAAGATCCAGCGCAGCCAGCGGCGGAGTCGAGTCATCGGGTTCAGATTCCGATTGCGAATTTCGTGGTCGCAGAGTATAGATTACGCAAGGTGGCGGCTGGGGTCGGCACCGGGGAGCGCAAGGGGAACTGCCAGGGGCTGCAATGTGAATCCGTGAGGGACTTCACAGCAGGGTCGTTGCCATTTGCTAAGAATACGTTATTAATGCTCGGACGCAGGTCTTGTGTCCAAGTGCCCGTCGGCAGGGGAGAAACCGTGGGGCTCATCCCAAAAAGTCAGTCGCCGCTTGTAGGCGTCGACATCAGTTCGACTGCGGTAAAGCTTTTGCAGCTGTCCCGCAGCGGCAATCGTTTCCGTGTGGAACACTATGCTGTGGAACCACTTCCGCCGAATGCGGTGGTGGAGAAGAACATCGTGGAGGTGGAGGCGGTCGGTGAGGCCATCCGCCGGGCGATGAACCGTTCAGGCAGCAAGGCCAAACTGGCCGCTGCCGCCGTCGCCGGGTCGGCGGTGATCACCAAGGTGATCCCGATGCCGGCCGAGCTCGACGAAAACGACATGGAAGCCCAGATCGAGCTGGAAGCGGTCAACTACATCCCGTATCCGATCGAGGAAGTGAACCTGGACTTCGAGGTGATCGGGGCGATCCCGAACAACCCCGAGATGGTGCAGGTGCTGCTGGCCGCGTCGCGTTCGGAGAACGTGGAGCTGCGCCAGTCGGCGCTGGAGCTCGGTGGCCTGCAGGCCAAGGTGATGGACGTGGAGGCCTTCGCGGTCGAGAACGCCTACGCCCTGGTCGCCAGCGAGCTGCCGGTGTCCATCGACGGTGTCGTCGCGCTGGTCGACATCGGCGCGACCATGACCACCCTCAATGTCCTGCGCGGCGGCCGCAGCCTGTACAGCCGCGAACAGGTGTTCGGTGGCAAGCAGCTGACCGACGAGATCATGCGCCGCTACGGCCTGAGCTACGAGGAAGCCGGCCTGGCCAAGCGCCAGGGCGGGTTGCCGGAAAGCTACGAGATGGAGGTGCTGGAACCGTTCAAGGAAGCGACGGTGCAGCAGATCAGCCGCCTGCTGCAGTTCTTCTACGCAGGCAGTGAGTTCAACCGCGTCGATCACATCGTGCTGGCCGGCGGCTGTGCCGTGCTGGGTGGCCTGCCGGAGATGGTCGAAGAACAGCTGGGCGTGCCGACCGTGGTCGCCAACCCGCTGGCACAGATGACCCTGGGCCCGAAGGTGAACGCGCATGCGCTGGCCCAGGATGCCCCCGCGCTGATGATCGCCACCGGTCTGGCGCTGAGGAGCTTCGACTGATGGCACGCATCAATCTATTGCCCTGGCGCGCCGAGCGGCGCAAGCAACGCCAGCGTGAGTTCTACGCAATGCTGGGCATGGCCGCCATCGGTGGCCTGCTGCTGTCGCTGTTGATCTGGTTCTACTACGACCGCCAGGTGAGCGGCCAGATGGATCGCAATGCCTATCTGTCGGCCGAGATCGAGAAGGTCAAGGAACAGAACAAGGAGATCGACCGCCTCGATGCGCAGAAGGAACGCCTGCTGGCACGCAAGAAGGTGATCGAGGAACTGCAGGCCAAGCGCTCGCAGATGGTCCATCTGTTCGATGCGCTGGTGCGTACGATTCCCGATGGCGTGGTGCTGACCGCGCTGAAGCAGGAAGGCGACGTGCTGACCCTGGAAGGCCGTACCCAGTCCAACGCCCGTGTTTCGGCCTACATGCGCAACCTGGACACCTCCGGCTGGATGACCAATCCGGAGCTG
This sequence comes from Stenotrophomonas sp. GD04024, assembly GCF_029837545.1. Taxonomy (NCBI): domain Bacteria; kingdom Pseudomonadati; phylum Pseudomonadota; class Gammaproteobacteria; order Lysobacterales; family Lysobacteraceae; genus Stenotrophomonas; species Stenotrophomonas sp. GD04024. The sequence continues at coordinate 4,140 of NZ_JAOEDV010000060.1, forward strand.
TCGATCATCGAGGCGCGCGAGCCGGACAAGGACAAGGACGGCAAGACCGGTCCGGTTACCGACATCAAGGCACTGCCGTACGTGTTCGTGGTCAAGGTGAAGCTGCCGGCACAGAGCGAAGAGGTTGCGGCGACGCCGGGCCTGAACGCGGATGGCACGGTTGTGTCGGCACCGACGGCTGCGGTGGCCCCGCTTGCCGCAGGTCCGGACGCCGCCGCGCCTGCCACGCCTGCCGCCCCGGCTGCGGCTCCGGCCGCGAATGCGCAGGCACCGGCTCCGGCGGCACCTGCCGCAGCGCCGGCGGCTGCACCGGCCGCCGCACCGGCCAAGCCGAACCAGCCGGCCGCACCGGCTGCGAAGCCGGCGCCGAAGCCTGAGGGAAGCCGCCTGGCGCAGCCGCCGCAGGCCTTCATCGCGCCGCTGCAGGGGGACCGCGCATGAGCCAGAAGATCGATCTGAAGAACCTCGATTTCAACGACATCGGCAACTGGCCGCAGAAGGCCAAGATCGTCTTCTGTTCGGTGCTGGCGCTGGTGATCATGTTCCTGGCGTGGATGCTGCTGATCAGCGGCAAGCGCGAGGAACTTGCTGGCCTGGAATCGAAGGAAGTCGAGCTGCGTTCCGAGTTCACCAAGCAGCAGGAACGCGCGGTGAACCTGGCCCCGCTGAAGCAGCAGCTGGCGCAGATGGAGCAGGTGCTGCAGCAGATGCTGCGGCAGCTGCCGAGCAAGACGGAAATGCCCGACCTGATCATCGACATCTCGCAGACCGCGTTGTCCAGCGGCCTGGCCAACGAGCTGTTCGAGCCCGAGCAGGAGCAGGTCAAGGAGTTCTACGCCGAGAAGCCGATCAAGCTGCGGATGGTGGGCAGCTACCACCAGTTCGGCGCGTTCGTCAGTGGCGTGGCGTCGCTGCCGCGGGTGGTGATCCTGACCATGCACGACATCAACCTCAAGCCCAAGGACAAGTCCAAGGGCAACGTCCGTAGCGGTGCGCTGGAGTTGTCCGGCACGGTCAAGACCTATCGCTACCTGGACGAGACCGAAGTGCAGGCGCAGCAGGCTGCTGCCGATGCCGAGGCGAAGAAGAAGGGCAAGGGGGGCAAGAAGTGATGCGCACGTACATCGCACGCGGTGCAATGGCGTTGGCGGTCCTGTTGCTGGCCGCCTGCGGCCGCGGCGTGACCAGCACGCCCGGCGACGCCCCCAACCTGGAAAAGTGGGTGGAAGGCGAGCGGGCACGGCCGGCGCAGCCGCTGGAGCCGCTGCCGGTGATGCAGCAGTTCGAGACCTTCGAGTATTCCGCGCAGGGCATGCGTGACCCGTTCACCGACGCCTGGACCAATCCGCAGCAGGGGAATGGCGGATTGCGTCCGGATCCGAACCGGCGCAAGGAGCCGCTGGAAGGCTTCCCGCTGGACGCACTGGACATGGTCGGCACCATCGGCACGGGTGCAGGCGTCGTCGCGCTGGTGATGGGGCCGGACAAGGTGACCTACCGGGTGCGCCCGGGCGGTTACCTGGGACAGAGCGACGGGCGGATCACGGCGGTCTTCGAAGACCGCGTGGAGCTGATCGAACTGGTGCCGGATGGTGCGGGCGGCTGGCTGGAACGGCCGGCAACGCTCTCGCTTGAAGATCAATGATCGTTTACTGGGGATAGCACGATGACCTTTCACCAAGCCAAGGGGCTGCGTCCCATCCGGCGCTCTACCTTGAACCGTGTCAGCGCGTTGGGAGTCGCGCTGATGCTGGCCTGCGCTCCGGCGCTGGCTGCCACGCCGGCGGAAAAGCCGGCCGGCGCCACCGTGGCTGCGGCCGTCGCACCGACAGGCCTGTCGGTGGCGAAGATTGATTTCAAGCGCGGCGATGATGGTGCCGGTCGCCTGATCGTCCAGTTCGACGGGCAGGGTGCGGTGCCGGACCTGCGCACGCAGGGCAACAGCGTGGTGGTCGATGTCGGCAACGCCCGGCTGCCGGCCAACCTGCAGAGGCCGATGAACGTCACCGACTTCGCAACGCCGGTGCAGCGCATCGACGCCAAGCCCTCCGGCGCGGGTACTCAGCTGGTCCTGAGCACCGGCGGTGCGGTGGATTCGCTGGCCTACCAGAGCGGCAACGAATACGTGGTCGAGATCAGCCCGCGTCAGGCGCCGGCGGCAGTCGGTGCGGTCACTGCAGGCAGCGTTGCGCAGGCCGCCAAGGCCGTGGGCCAGCGCGGTTTCACCGGCAAGCCGGTGACCTTCAACTTCCAGGACGTGCCGGTGCGCACCGTGCTGCAGTTGATCGCCGAAGAATCCAACCTCAATGTGGTGGCGTCCGATTCGGTGCAGGGCAATGTGACCCTGCGCCTGGTCAACGTGCCGTGGGACCAGGCGCTGGACATCGTGCTGCGGGCCAAGGGCCTGGACAAGCGTCGCGACGGCAGCGTGATCTGGGTTGCGCCGCAGGCCGAGCTGGCCAAGTTCGAGCAGGAGAAGGAAGACGCGCGCATCGCCATCGAGAACCGCGAAGACCTGGTTACCGATTACGTGCAGATCAACTACCACAGCGCCACGCAGATCTTCAAGGCGCTGACCGAAGCCAAGGGTATCGGCGGTGGTGGCGGCAACGGCAGCAGCGGTGGTTCGGCGTCGCAGGAAGACAGTGGCTTCCTGTCCTCGCGTGGCCGCATCGTGGCCGACGAGCGCACCAATACGCTGATGATCAGCGACATCCCGAAGAAGATCGCGCGCATGCGTGAACTGATCGGTGTGATCGACCGGCCGGTCGACCAGGTGCTGATCGAAAGCCGTATCGTCATCGCCACCGATACGTTCGCCCGCGAGCTGGGTGCCAAGTTCGGCATCAGTGGCAGCCGCGACAACGTGTACTTCAGCGGTGACCTGGAATCCAACCGCAAGACCCGCCAGTCGCAGGCGGATACTTCGGCCGCCAATGCCAAGGCCTATCGCGATTGGGAAGCGGGCGGCAGCGTTGGACCGGCACCGGTGCCGCTGCTTCCGGCCATCACCCGTGGCCTGAACTTCAACCTGCCCGCCGCTTCGACCGCCACCCCGGGCTCGTTGGCGCTGTCGATCCTCAATGCCGGCTACCTGCTGGACGTGGAGCTGTCGGCGATGCAGGAAGAGGCCCGTGGCGAAGTGATCTCCAACCCGCGCGTGGTGACCACCAACCAGCGCGAGGCACTGATCAAGCAGGGCAAGGAAATCGGCTACGTCACCATCAGTGGTGGCGGTACCGGCGGCGTTGCCACGCCCAACGTCCAGTTCAAGGAAGTGGTGCTGGAACTGAAGGTGACCCCGACCATCACCAACGACAACCGCGTGTTCCTCAACATGCAGCTGAAGAAGGATGAAGTGGAACGCCTGATCCAGCTGCAGGGCTATGGCACCGTGCCGGAAATCAACCGCCGTGAAGTCAATACCGCGGTGCTGGTGGACGATGGCCAGACCGTCGTGATCGGTGGCGTGTACGAGTTCACCGACCGCAGCAGCGTGAGCAAGGTTCCGTTCCTGGGCGACGTGCCGTTCCTGGGCAACCTGTTCAAGAAGCGTGGCCGCAGCAAGGACAAGGCCGAACTGCTGGTGTTCGTCACGCCGAAGGTGCTGCGCGTGGCCAAGCAGAACTGAGCCGGTAGCACCTGTTGCAGGAAGAAGGGCCGCCTTGTGCGGCCCTTCTTCGTTGAGGCCGGTCATGCGGTGCGCGAAGGGCTGTTCAGCCGTTCTTGATGTCAATCGCAGGGCACCCTGCGATGATGTCGGGAACCCGTGCCGTCCTGCGCCGGTCAAAGGCCCCCATGAACCTGCCTCCGCCGATGCCCGAAACCGTCCCGCCGCCGCCCGCGCCGGCCAGCTCCCGCCTGCACGCCGCCTTCAGCCAGCTGCGCGATGCGCTGTCAGCCGAAATCGTCGGCCAGTCCGCGCTGGTCGAGCGCCTGCTGATCGCGCTGCTGGCCGACGGCCACCTGCTGGTGGAGGGGGCGCCGGGGCTGGCCAAGACCACGGCGATCCGCGCGCTGGCAGCACCGCTGGAAACCGACTTCGCGCGCGTGCAGTTCACCCCGGACCTGCTGCCGGCCGACCTCACCGGCACCGAGATCTGGCGCCCGCAGGAAGGCCGCTTCGAGTTCGTGCCCGGCCCGATCTTCCACCCGATCCTGCTGGCCGATGAAATCAACCGTGCGCCGGCCAAGGTGCAGTCGGCGCTGCTGGAAGCGATGGGCGAACGCCAGGTCACCGTGGGACGCCACACCTATGCGCTGCCGTCGTTGTTCCTGGTGATGGCCACGCAGAACCCGATCGAGCAGGAAGGCACCTTCCCGCTGCCGGAAGCACAGCTGGATCGCTTCCTGATGCATGTGCGCATCGGCTACCCGGATCAGGCGGCCGAATCGGAAATCCTGCGGCTGGCCCGCGAGCGTGCCCGTGGCGCATTGGGCGAAGCCGCGCCGGCGCCGGAGAAGCTGCCGATGCAGGATGTGTTCGCGGCCCGTCGCGAAGTGCTGGACCTGCACATGGCGCCAGCGCTGGAACGCTACCTGATCGAGCTGGTGCTGGCCTCGCGCGATCCGTCGCGCTACGACGCCGGCCTCGGTCGCCGCATCGCGTGGGGCGCAAGCCCGCGAGGTTCCATCGCGCTGGAACGCTGTGCACGTGCGCGCGCCTGGTTGGCGGGCCGCGATTTCGTCACGCCCGATGACGTGCGCGCGGTCGCCGCTGATGTGCTGCGCCATCGCGTGCTGCCCAGTTACGAAGCCACAGCCGAAGGCTGGGATGGCGAGCGCCTGGTGCAGGAGCTGCTGGCCCGCGTGCCGGCACCCTGAGCCTGCGCATGACCGATCCATCCCCGGCACCTGCATCCATCGCCAGCGAGGGCGACGGGCTGCGCCCGCACTTGGCCGAACTGGTCGCGCTGCGTCGCTTGGCACAGCGTCCGCCACCGCCCAGACGCGGCCGTGCCGGCAATGCCGGGCAGGCACCGTCGCCGCTGCGCGGGCGTGGCATGGAGTACGCCGAATCACGCGAGTACGTGGCCGGTGATGATGCACGGCACATCGACTGGCGGGTGACCGCGCGTACCGGCCGTGCCCACACCAAGCTGTTCCAGGCCGAGCGCGAGCGGGTCAGCCTGATCGTGGCCGACACCTCGCCAGCGCTGTATTTCGGCACCCGGGTGCGCTTCAAGTCGGTACAGGCTGCACGTGCGGGCGCCGTTGCCGCCTGGTCGGCGCAGCGTCGAGGCGACCGCGTGGGCGCGCTGCGTGGCAGCGACCGCGAGCCACCGATCGCACCCGCAGGCGGGCCGCGCGGTGTGCTGCGCGTACTCGATGCGCTCACCCGCTGGTACGCGCAGCCTCCCACCGATGATCTTGGTCTCGAGCGCGCGCTGGACCACGCCAGTCGCGTGCTGCGCCCCGGGGCGCGCATGCTGGTGCTGGCCGATCCGCAGCAGGCGGCGCGGATTGCGCCGGTACGCTGGAGCGCGCTGGCCCAGCACCATGACCTCAGCCTGGTTCTGCTGGTCGATCCATTGGAACTGCAGCCGCCGTCGGCGGCGCTGCAGTTCCAGACCGCGCAGCAGCGCATTGGACTCGACCTGCGCCGCAGCGACGTGCAGGCGCATTGGCAGGCACATTTCGTTGAACCGCTGCAGGAACTGCGGCGCCAGCTCGGCGCACGCCGCGTCGACGTGCAGGTGCTGTCCACCGATGCGCCCAGCGATGCCTGGCTGGCCCCGTCGCCGACCGAGGTGCCGGCATGAGTGCCAACCTGCCACTGCGCGACGTGCAGCTGCCGCCGGCCCCGTCGTGGTGGCCACCGGCACCGGGCTATCTGATGATCGGTGCCGCGTTGCTACTGCTGCTGTTGGTCGTCGCATTCGTCTGGTGGCAGCGCCGCCGCCGTCGGCAGCGTTGGTTGCAGCAGTTCGACAGGGAGCTGGCGGCCTGCACCGACGCGGCGGCGGAACTGGCGGCGATCGCCGGCCTGCTGCGTCGTGCCGCGCGCCAGGCACGCCCGGGCAGTGAATCGTTGCGCGACGACGCATGGTGGCAACGCGTGGACCCGCAGGGCACGCTGTCTGACGCACGGCGCAGCCTGCTGGCCGAGGGCGCCTATCGGCCACGCGTGGATGCCAGCGAAGTGGCCGCGGTGCGCAGCTGGTCCCGCGCGCGCTATCTGGCAATGCTGCTGGAGCGTCGGCGATGAATCTGCTGGCGAGCTACTGGCCGTGGCCGGACCTGCAGCTGGCATGGCCGCTGGCGTTGTTGGCGTTGCCGTTGCCGCTGCTGATGTACGCGTGGAAGCGTCGCGCTGATCCCGGCGCGGCGCTACGCGTGCCGTATGCCGCCAGCGAACTGGAAGCACTGACCGGTGGTGGCCGCGTCGACGTGTCCTGGCTGCGTACCCTGCTGTTGTGGTTGGGCTGGTGCGCGCTGTGCGTTGCGCTTGCCCGTCCACAGCAACTCGGTGAGGCCATCACCCCACCGCAGCAGGGCCGGCAGATGATGCTGGCGATGGACGTGTCCGGCAGCATGGGTGAAGGCGATATGGTGCTGGGCGGGCAGGCCGTGGATCGCCTCACCGCAGCCAAGGCGGTGCTGGCAGACTTCCTCGATCGCCGCGCCGGTGATCGCATCGGCCTGCTGATCTTCGGCGACCGTGCCTACACATTGACGCCCCTTACCGCCGACCTGGCCAGTGTGCGCGACCAGCTGCGCGACAGCGTGGTCGGCCTGGCCGGCCGCGAAACCGCCATCGGTGATGCAATCGGCCTGGCGGTGAAGCGACTGCGCAGCCAGCCCGAAGGCCAGCGCGTGCTGATCCTGCTGACCGACGGTGTCAGCAATGCCGGCGTACTGGAGCCCCTGCGCGCGGCCGAAGTTGCCCGCGCCGAGGGCGTACGCATCCACACCGTCGCGTTTGGCGGCGACGGCAGCATGCGCGTGTTCGGCATCTCCATTTCCGCCGACCAGGATCCGGTCGACGAGGCCGCATTGAAGAAGATAGCGGGCATGACCGGTGGCCAGTTCTTCCGCGCACGCGATACGGCACAGCTGGCCGGAATCTATGCCGAACTGGACCGGCTGGAGCCGATCGCCGCGAAGGGACCCAGTCTGCGCCCGCGTGAGGAACGCTATTCCTGGCCGTTGGCGCTGGCGTTGCTGCTGGGTGCGCTGGCGTGGCTGTGGCCGGAGCGTCGCCGATGATCGCGTTGGCGTCGAATCTTCCCGACTGGAACGCGCTGCATTTCCTGCGCCCGGAATGGCTGTGGGCCCTGCTGGCGCTGCCGGTGATCCTCGCGCTGGCGCTGTACCGGCAGCGGCGCAGCGATGCATGGCGGCAGGCAGTGGATCCCCACCTGCTGCCGCACCTGCTGGCGGCAGGCACGCGTCGCCGTACGCGCCTGCCCTGGGCGCTGCTGCTGGGCTGGACGCTGGCATCGCTGGCGATGGCCGGGCCGAGCTGGCGGCAGCAGGCGCAGCCGATGTTCCAGGCCAGCGCACCGCTGCTGGTCGTGCTGGATCTGTCCAGCCGGATCACCGCCACCGACCTGCCGCCGTCGCGGCTGCTGCAGGCGCGGGCCAAGCTGGGCGAGCTGCTGCGCGCGCGCAAGGGCGGCCAGGTCGGCCTGGTGGTGTATGCCGATGACGCCTATACGGTGGCGCCGTTGACCGATGACGGCAGCAATGTCGCGCTGTATCTGGATGCCTTGTCACCCGAGGTGATGCCGCGCGATGGACAGCGTGCCGACCGCGGCATCGACTGGGCCGCGCAGTTGATGCGGCGGGTCGCTGCGCTGCAGGGACAGATCCTGCTGGTCACCGACCAGGCAGACAGTGAGGCCGCGCTGGCCGCGGCCCAGGCACGCAGCCTTGGCCTGCAGGTTTCGGTGCTGGGGCTGGGTACGCCGGCCGGTGCGGCCTATCGCGATGGCAATGGCCAGATCCGCCAGGCGGCGCTGGATGAGGGCAGCCTGCGCGCCGTGGCCACCGCAGGTGGCGGGCGCTACGCGCGCATCGCCGCCGATGACAGCGACCTGCGTGCGCTGGGTGTTCTGGATGCGCGCGAGGGCACGGCGTCGCAGCGGCCGGGCGAAGGCAAGCAGTGGCGCGATGAAGGCTTCTGGCTGCTGCCGCCGGTCATGCTGCTGGCGCTGCTGGCCTTCCGCGGGCGCGCGGTGCTGGCTGCGGTGCTGGCCGTTGGCCTGCTGCCCTGGATGGGGGACGTGCAGGCGCAGGCGTCAGCAGCGCCCGCACCGCCGCCCGCGCAGGGCACCCTGTGGAAGCGTGCTGACCAGCTGCAGCACCAGCGCCTGGCCGAAGGTGTGCAGGCGTACCGTAACGGCGACTTCGCCGGTGCACGCAAGCAGTTCGAAGGCATCGACAGCGATGCCGGCTGGTACAACCTGGCCAACGCGCTGGCGCGCCAGGGCAACTACGATGAGGCCATCGCCGCTTACGACCGCGCGCTGGCGCTGCATCCCGGCATGGCCGATGCGGTGGCCAACCGCGCTGTGGTCGATGCCGCGCGCAAGCGCAAGCAGTCGGGTGGCCAGGGCCAGGATCAGCAGAAGCCCCAGCAGAGCGGCCGGCAGAAGCAGCAGAACGATTCGCAGGGCAAGCAGAATCCGTCGGGCCAGCAGCCGCAGCAGGGCCAGCAGAATCCCGGCCAGGGCCAGCCGCCGTCGGGCCAGCAGGACCCGCCCAAGGCGGGTGACAACAACGCACAGTCGAAGCCTCAGCCCGGCGAGCGCGGCCGCGATGGCCAGCAGGCACCACCGCAGGTGGAAGATGCCAAGGCGCAGGCGCAGGCCGACGAACAGCAGCGCCAGCGCATGCAGCAGGCAATGCAGCAGGCACGTGAAGGCAAGGGCGAGCAGGATGGCAAGCCCGTGCCAGGCAGCGAGGGCACCACCCCGCGCCAGCGCGAGGAGCAACAGGCCGTGGAGGCGTGGATGCGACGCGTACCCGATGATCCGGGGGCGCTGCTGCGAGCCAAGTTCCAGCTGGAAAACGAACGCAGGAAGAGGGAAGGGCGATGACGCGGGCGATCAACATGCATGGGCGCTGGCCCCGGCAGGTACTGGCAGCGCTGCTGCTGTGGCTGCCGCTGCTGGCCTGGGCGCAGCCGCGCGCCTGGCTGGACCGCGATCGCATTGCAATGGGCGATACGGTCACCCTCAATGTCGAGAGCGATCAGGGCGCGCCTGACTTCACGCCTCTGCGTACCGACTTCGACCTGAGCGCGCAGACCAGCAGCCGACAGGTGGAGTGGAGCAACGGCAGCATGCAGCAGCGCAACCTGTACGGCGTGGCGCTGACGCCGCGACGCAGCGGTGCGCTGGTGGTTCCGGGCCTGCAGGTGGGCAGTGTGCGTACCGCGCCGCTGACCCTGCAGGTGGACGCGGCCGCCGTGGCGGGCCCGGACAGCACTGCGATGGCTTTCATCGAGACGGTTGTCGATGACGAAACGCCGTACGTGCAGCAGAGCGTGGGCTTGGTGGTGCGGTTGTATTTTGCTTCGCAGCTGGCGTCGGGTGAACTGGTACTGGATACCCCGGCGGGCGCGTCATTGCAGCGCGTGGGCGATGACCGCACCGATGTGCGCCAGGTCAACGGGCGCCGCTACAACGTGGTCGAGCGCCGCTTCCTGCTGATCCCCGAGCGCAGCGGCGCATTGCGGTTGGCGGGTGCGCGCTTCAGCGGGCGCAGTGCCGGTGGCTTCTTCGACGACTTCTTTGGCGGGGGCGACGGCCGCATGAATGCCACCGGCGCCGACCGCACGTTGCAGGTTCAGGCACAACCGGCGCAGGCGCCGCAGCCGTGGCTGCCGCTGCAGAGCCTGCAGTTGCGCTATACCAGTGCGCCGACCAGCGCCCGCACCGGTGAAGCGGCCAATGTGGTGGTCGAAGCGGTTGCCGAGGGGGCGACGCGTGCACAGTTCACCGATCTGCCGGTGCCGGATGTCGGCGCCAATGCGCAGGTGTTCGCCGAACCAGCACAGTACGAAGAGACCTTCAACGGCAGCACGCCACGCCTGAAGATCACCCGCCGCTATTCGATCGTGCCGCGCCAGCCGGGTTCGCTGGTGGTGCCCGGCCCGCGCCTGCCCTGGTGGGATGTGCGCAGCGGCAAGGCACAGGAAGCAACGCTGCCGGACCTGACGCTGGCGGTTGCGGCGGGCAATGGCGGTGGCAATACCTCGACGGCACCGTTGCCGCCGATCGACACCGACGCCGCGCTGCCCGGCACCGATGGCCAGGACAGCCGCATCGCGGCCACCGACCCGCGCGCCAGTGGCGTCGCCGAGCGCCCATGGCCCTGGATGGGCGCGGCGATCGGGCTGGCGCTGCTGTGGCTGCTGACCCTGCTGTGGGGCTGGCAGCGTGGCCGTCGTCCGCGTGCAGCGGCGCCTGTCGCCGGCACGTCCGCTGTGCCGACTGTGGCGAGCGGCCGTGCCGGTTTGGCCGAACTGCGCCGCGTGCTCGATGGCGAGGGCTTCGACCAGGTGGAAGCACAGCTGTGCGCGATGGCCGGTGTCGAACGTATCGAGCAGGTCATCGCGCGTCTGGACGATCCGGAGCAGCGCCAGGTGCTGCAGGACCTGCAGCAGGCGCGCTGGGGCGGGCAGGGCGATCTGGCGGCGCTGCGCACGCGCCTGCGCGCGGCCTTCCGTGACGGACCGCACTGGTCGGCGGTTGCGGGGGCCGCTGACACTGGTCTGGCGCCGCTGTATCCACCGCGCCGAACCTGAACCGGCGCCGCTTGCGCGCTTTGTTAGAGTGCATTCATTTTTCGAGGAAACCCGCGTATGACAGCAGCTGCTGCCGACAAGAAGAAGTTGCCCCTGCACTGGAAGATGGGCATCGGCTTTGCGATCGGCCTGGTCCTGGGACTGACCGTGCATGCCCTGGGCGGCAGCGTCGAGGGTCTGCAGGGCGGTGCCAAGTGGGTAATGGACTACGTCACCACCCCGGCGTCGGGACTGTTCCTCAACCTGATCTTCATGCTGATCGTGCCGCTGATCTTCTCGGCGCTGATCATGGGCGTGTCGGAGATGGGCGACATCCGCGCCCTCGGCCGCATCGGCTGGAAGACGCTGGCCTATACCGTGCTGCTGTCCGGCATCGCCGTGGGCATCGGCCTGGTGCTGGTCAACGTGCTCAAGCCGGGTGCCGGCGTCGACCCGCAGGTCGCTGCGATGATGCTGTCGGAGAACGCCGAGCGCAGCAAGGAGATCGTGGCCGGCATCCATGGCACGCCCAAGGGCATGGACATGCTGCTGTCGATCGTGCCGAGCAACGTGCTGCAGGCCGCATCTGACAACGGCGCGATCCTGTCGCTGATGTTCTTCGCACTGATGTTCGGCATCGGCATGGTGCTGACCGACAACGAGAAGGTCGCCCCGCTGCGCCGCGCCATCGAAGGCGTGTTCGAAATCTCGATGACCCTGATCAACCTGGTCATCCGCCTGGCCCCGTACGCGGTGGCCTGCTTCATGTTCAACCTGGCCGCGCTGTTCGGCTTCGAGCTGATCATCCGCCTCGGCGCCTACGTGGGCGTGGTGGTGCTGGCGTTGGGCCTGCACATGATCGTGACCTACGGCACCGCCGTGTGGCTGTCGGGCCGCTCGCCGCTGTCGTTCTTCCGCGATACCCAGGAAGCGACGGTGATGGCGTTCTCCACCGCCTCCAGCAACGCCACCCTGCCGACGGCGCTGCGCGTGGCCGACCAGATGGGCCTGCCGCAGCGCGTGTCGCGCTTCGTGCTGACCGTGGGCGCCACCGCCAACCAGAACGGCACCGCGCTGTTCGAGGGCGTGACGGTGATCTTCCTGGCCCAGTTCTTCGGCGTGGACCTGAGCATCGGCCAGCAGTTCATGGTGATGGCGGTGTGCATCCTCGGTGGCATCGGTACCGCCGGCGTGCCGTCGGGCTCGCTGCCGGTGGTGGCGATGATCTGCGCGATGGTCGGCGTGAATCCGCTGGGCATCGGCCTGATCCTGGGCGTGAACCACTTCCTGGACATGTGCCGTACCGCACTGAACGTGACCGGCGACCTGGCCCTGACCACCCTGGTGGCCAAGGGCGAGTCCCACGACGGCCCGGCGCTGGGTCCGCAGCAGGACTGAGTCCAGATTCCCGCCCCCGAACTCCGGGGGCGGTAGTGCCGGCCGCTGGCCGGCAACCTCATGATCTTCATTGAATTCTGCGCAACTGCCGGCCAGCGGCCGGCACGACCAGGCAAGCTGGAACTGACCCCTGCCCGGTGACTATGGGACAATAGGCCGCCCGCACGTCCGCGGCCGCCTCCCGATTCCGACAGAACCATGACGCAGCCTACCCGTCGCCAGTTGGCCAACGCCATCCGCTTCCTTGCCGCCGATGCGGTTGAAACCGCAAAGTCCGGCCACCCCGGCATGCCCATGGGCATGGCCGACATCGCCGAAGTCCTCTGGAACGACTACCTCCGCCATAACCCGAGCAACCCGCACTGGTTCAACCGCGACCGTTTCGTGCTGTCCAATGGCCACGGCTCGATGCTGCAGTACGCGCTGCTGCACCTGAGCGGTTACGACCTGCCGATCGAGCAGCTGAAGCTGTTCCGCCAGCTGGGCAGCCACACCGCCGGCCACCCGGAACGCCACGAGACCCCGGGCGTGGAAACCACCACCGGCCCGCTGGGCCAGGGTTTCGCCAACGCCGTGGGCTTTGCCCTGGCCGAGAAGCTGCTGGCACAGCGCTTCAACCGCCCGGAGCTGGAAGTGGTCGACCACCGCACCTGGGTGTTCATGGGCGATGGCTGCCTGATGGAAGGCGTGTCGCATGAAGCGGCGTCGCTGGCCGGCACCTGGGGCCTGCACAAGCTGGTCTGCTTCTGGGACAACAACCACATCTCCATCGACGGCAACGTCGAGGGCTGGTTCACCGACAACACCCCGGAACGTTTCGAGGCCTATGGCTGGAACGTGGTCCGCGATGTTGATGGCCACGACCCGGACAGCATCAAGGCCGGCATCGAGGCCGCGCTGTCGCAGAGCGACAAGCCGACCCTGATCTGCTGCCGCACCACCATTGGCTTTGGTTCGCCGAACAAAGCGGGTAAGGAATCCAGCCACGGCGCACCGCTGGGCAAGGACGAGCTGGAAGCCACCCGCAAGCAGCTGGGTTGGGAATACGGTCCGTTCGAGATCCCGCAAGCGATCTACGACGGCTGGCGCGCCAATGGCGCCGGCACCCTGCGCCAGGCCGAGTGGGAGCAGCTGTTCGACAAGTACGCCAGCCAGTATCCGGCGGAAGCGTCCGAGCTGACCCGTCGTTCGCACGGCGAGCTGCCGGCCGACTTCGTTGCCAAGGCCGATGCCTACATCGCCCAGGTGGCCGCTGAAGGCCCGACGATCGCCTCGCGCAAGGCCTCGCAGCTGGCCATCGAAGCCTTCGCCCCGCTGCTGCCGGAAATCGTCGGCGGCTCGGCCGACCTGGCGCACTCGAACCTGACCCTGTGGAAGGGCAGCAAGTCAGTCGCCAGCGACGACGCCAACGCCAACTATGTGTACTACGGCGTGCGCGAGTTCGGCATGACCGCGATTGCCAACGGCCTGGCGCTGCACGGTGGCTTCATTCCGTTCGACGCCACCTTCCTGGTGTTCAGCGATTACGCGCGCAACGGCGTGCGCATGAGCGCGCTGATCCCGGCCCATGCCATCCACGTCTACACCCACGACTCGATCGGCCTGGGCGAAGACGGCCCGACCCACCAGCCGGTGGAGCACCTGGCCTCGCTGCGCTACATCCCGAACAACGATGTGTGGCGCCCGTGCGATGCGGTCGAGTCGGCCGTGAGCTGGAAGGCCGCGATCACCCGCCAGGACGGCCCGAGCTGCCTGGTGTTCAGCCGCCAGAACCTGCCGCACCAGCCGCGCAACGCCGAGCAGATCGCCCAGATCGAGCGCGGTGGCTACGTGCTGGCGGATGCCGCCGGTACCCCGGACGTGATCCTGATCGCCACCGGTTCGGAAGTCTCGCTGGCGACCGAAGCCAAGGCCCAGCTGGACGCGGCTGGCCTCAAGACCCGCGTGGTCTCGATGCCGTCCACCGACGTGTTCCTGCGCCAGGATGCTTCCTACCGCGAATCGGTGCTGCCGAACGCCGTGCGCAAGCGCGTGGCCGTGGAAGCCGGCGTCACCGGCTTCTGGCGCCAGTTCGTCGGCCTGGACGGTGCGGTGATCGGTATCGACACCTTCGGTGCCTCGGCCCCGGCCGACCAGCTGTACAAGCACTTCGGCATCACCACCGCTCACGTGGTGGAAGCGGCGAAGTCGCTGTAAACCGCCTCGCGGTGCAACAAGGGAAAGGCCGGCACACGCCGGCCTTTTTCGTTCTTCAGAGTGGAGAAAAAGGGGACGGAGGGGATTAAGTCGTTTGTGCACATGCGACTTATCCTCTCCGTCCCCTTCTCCTTTGCCCGAAATGTTCCACCCGGCGGCACCAGTGTCGCGTTGGCCTCTTCATCTGACCTGCATTCCTTGCGAAAAGGAGGGCCTGCCGAGGCACCCTCAGAAGTGGTCATGGACAAGAAGATCGGCGCAGAAAACCATGGTGGATTTGCGGGGTGTAAGGTGATGCCTTACACTGGTGCCGCGTGATCGTCAGCTTCAGGCACAGGGGTCTGAAGGCGCTCTATGAACGGGGCGACATTTCAGGCGTTCGTGCCGATCATGCGGGGCGGTTGCGGCGCTTGCTTCACCAGCTGGACCAAGCCCAGCGTCCTGGAGACATGGGCTTGCCTGGAAATCGCCTGCATCCTCTGCGCGGAAGCTATAGCGGCTACTGGGCTGTAAGTGTCTCCGCGAGTTGGCGATTGGTATTCCGCTTTCGTGGGCTCGACGTCGAATTGGCCGATTACCTCGATTACCACTAGGAGTCTGCTCGATGCCGTTGCATGATCCGCCGCATCCCGGGGAATCGCTGCGCGAAGACATACTGCCGGCGATCAGCATGTCCATCAGTGCGCTGGCGCAGCATCTTGGTTATTCCCGCGGACAGCTGTCGACCATCATCAACGGGCACGCCGGTATCTCCGCGGAGCTTGCATTCCGCCTTGAGCTTGCAGGTCTGGGCAATGCGCGCATGTGGCTGGCAATGCAGGCGGCCTATGACCTGTGGCAGGTCGAGCATCGAGAGCATCCACCGATTACCCGCCTGCATCTTGAGGATTCGGTGAGGATCGGACAGTAGATCCGCGCCATGCGTGGATGAAAAAAGGGACGGAGGGGATTAAGTCGTTTGTGCAGAAACGACTTAATCCCCTCCGTCCCCTTTTTTCAGGCGGTGCGTGCCAGCGCCAGGCGCAGCAGGCGTGCGTCCAGGCGCTCGGCGAAATCCTTCGGTGCCTGCAGGCCCATGCGCTGCAGGTACACCGCATCGCCATCACCGGCCGGTTGGCGCAGCGCTGCCCAGACGGTGCGCAGCTTGTCGCCACGGGTCTGCGTGTTGGCCTTCAACCAGCCCAGCGCTTTCACCAGTACCTGCTCGATCTCGTTGAAGTCGCTGCCCAGCGGATAGTCCGGAAGGCTGCCATCGGCGCGGAACGGTGCCAGTGCCGCGGCCAGTGACTGCGGCGTGTTGCGCTGCAGGCGTTCGGGATCCGGCGGCGTGGCCCTCAACAGCTTGCGCGCGGCGTGCGCCTGCTGCAGCAGGCCGGCCTGGAACGGTGCCTCGGTGATCGCGGCCATCGCCTGCACGCAGTCCTCGTCGGTCAATCCGCGCAGATCGGCGATGCCATACTCGTTTAGGTAGATGTCGCGCAGGTGGCGCGGGATGGTGGTGTGGCCATAGTTCCAGCGCACGTTGGATTCGCGTTGGCCCTTGTCGTCGCGCGCGGCGCGGAACATCAGCACGCTGCGGGCTTCCGGCAAAGCATGTGCCATCGCCACGAAGTTGTACTGGCCGCCCACCCCGGATACCACGCGGCCGTCATCCAGCGCGTCCGAGACCGCCGCACCCAGTGCGGTGGCCATCATGCAGGAGTTGAAGAAGCGCGCGTGGCGGCGCTGCAGGCGCTCCAGTGTTTCGTTGCCGCCGTACAGCTGGTTGATCTCGCTGATGCGACGCATGCCGATCGCGCGGCATTCGTCTTCCGGCAGCGTGCGCAGCCATTCGTAGAACTCCGGTGAGCCGAGGTAGAACGCGCCGTGCAGGTACTCGCCCTCGGCGTCCAGCGTGGCATGGTCGATCGACAGCGTGCTGCCGTTCTCGATGCGCTGCATCAGCGCAAGGTCATCGTGCACCTTGCGCTTGATCACCCCGGTCTGTACCAGCCGGCGGAAGCCCTCGTTGAGCATTTCGCTACAGCCGTACAAGCCCACTTCGAAGGGGTCCAGGCCGCCGATTTCCTGCACCAGCGGATGGCTGGCCAGCTGTGGGTCGAGTGCATGCAGTACGCGGCGATAGCGCGCATTGTCGGTATGGCGCAGCACCAGTGCGTGGCTGAGCGCATCGGCCAGCGTGCCAATGCCGATCTGCAGCGTGCCGCCATCGCGTACCAGGGTGCTGGCATACAGGCCGATGGCATAGTCGGCATCGCCAACCAGCTGCCGCGGCAGGCCGAACAGGGCCGGGTAGGGCGGCGGCGGGGTGATCACCAGATCGAAGAACGACACATCGACCGTGGCCGAGCCGCCCAGGTAGGGCAGCTGCGGATCGATCTCGGCGACCAGCAGCGGGCGCGGCAGTCCGCGCACGGCGATGGCATCCAGCGTGTCCTGGGTAATGTCGTTGTTGCACGACAGCGAGAGCCGCCGGTCATCCGGGCGCATCGCCACTTTCTGCACGATCACCTGCGGCGCGCGCTGGGCGACCGCATCGGCGGCGTGGGTGTAGTTCAGGCTGGTGTAGCTGGACTGCGCCTGCCGCGAACCGAGCAGGGCGCCGGACTGCATGTAGAACTCTTCCACCTGCACATGTGCCGGCAACGCGTCGCGCGCGATCGCATCGGCATAGGCCAGGCGCGGGAAATCGTCGCCAAAATGGCGCTGCGCGAACGGGGCCATGAAGCGCGCTTCCAGGCCATTGCCGCGCGCCTTCGGCGGGTTCAGCGACAGCGCGGTATACAGCTGCAGTGGCCGCGACGGATCCTGCTCGACGCGTGCATACAGCGCATTGAGCAGCCGATGCGGCTTGCCCAGTGCCAGCGGCGCCCCGATCCGCAGCGGCCCGTCCACGCGCGCAAACAACCAGTCGACGGCGGCGTCCAGGTCGGTGAGGTGTTCGGTCATGCGCGGTGGTCCTGCGAGTAGGGGAGTGCTGGCATTACAGCATGTCGGGCTTGAACCGCCGTCGACGCGAGACTTCGGCGCCGGACACCATGAACTGCCCATCGCCGCGGTAGTGCACCGTGCGCGGCAGTTTCGGCCGCGGCGCCACGTGCGCACGCACGATTTCCCAGATGAACAGGTTGCTCGATTCCACCTGGCTGTCGTCATGAAGGCGGCATTCGAAGCACGAATGGCATTGTCCGACCAGCGGCGCGCCGACCTCGCGCGCGGGCAGTGCATCCAGCCCGAAACGGGCGAATTTGTCGACCTCGCGGCCGCTGCAGTTGCCGATGTCCACGACCGTATCGAGCAGCTCCACGCTGGGAACATTGATCACGCACTCGCCGCTGCCCCGCGCCAATGCGTGGCTGTGGTTCTCGTGCCACAGGTAGGTGGCGACCAGCGAAGGCGAGAAGCCCATCACCATGTGCCAGCCCATCGTCATCAGGTTGCGCTGGCCGCGCCACGCGGTGCTGACCAGCACGATCGGGCCGGGTTCGAGGAAGCGGCGGGCCTGCTCGACCGGGAAATCTTCCTTGGGCAGCGCTTTCATCCGGGGCCTGGGGCGGGAGGAACCGATGCTGGCGCAGCCGGGATGAACCCGGAGTCGAGGGGCTTGACATGAGGTTCGATTACGCGCGTAATCAATTCGTCGATTACGGATGTAAACCATGACCCCGATCAGCGAAGCCGAAGCCGTTGTGATGGAGGTGCTGTGGCAGCAGGCACCGCGTAGCGCCGACGAGGTGGTGGCCGCACTGGCCCACCGCGACTGGGCCGAGCCGACCATCAAGACCCTGCTCAACCGCCTGCTGACCAAGGGCGCGATCGCCGCCGAGCGCGATGGCCGGCGCTATCTTTACCGGCCGCTGCTGCAGCGCCAGGCGTGGGTGGAGGCACAGAGCCAGGACTTCATCGGCCGCGTCTTCGAAGGCCGGGTGGCACCGCTGGTGGCGCACTTCAGCGAACGCGGCCAGCTGAGCGCGCAGGACATCGCCGAACTGAAGAAGTTGATCCAGGAGCTGGACCATGACTGAGCTGCTCGACGGACTGTGGCAGGCCAGCCTGTGGCTGGCGGTGGGCGTGGTCGTGCTGGCCGCGCTGCGGCCCTTGCTGGTGCGTCTGGGGGGCGCTGGGTTGGCCTATCGCAGCTGGTGGTTGCTGCCCTTGCTGATGGTGGCGCTGCTGGTGCCGTTGCCCCGGGTTGCATTGCTGCAGCAGGTGCCGACGCTGCCGCTGAAGGTGATGCCGGGCGCCCTCGAGGGCGCGAGCGGTCATGCGCTGCCATGGGCCGGTCTGCTGCTGGTGGCCTGGGCACTGGGGATGGGCGTCTGCCTGCTGCGCGAGCTGCGTGCACAGCGGCGCTTCGAGCGGCGCATGGGCCCGTTGCGGCCGCGTGCCGATGGCAGCTGGCAGGCCAGCGGTGATCCCGGGCTGCCGGCGCTGGTCGGTTTGTGGCGGCCGCGCATCGTGGTCGGCCCGGCGTTCGACCAGCAGTTCAGCGCACAGGAGCAGGACCTGATCCTGCAGCACGAGCGCAGCCACCGTCGCAATGGTGACCACTGGGCCAATGGTGCGCTGCTGCTGATGCGCACGGTGTTCTGGTTCCACCCGCTGTTGCCCTGGGCCGCACGCCGTTTCCTGCGCGAGCAGGAACTGGCCTGTGATGCCCGCACCATGGCCCCGCAGCCTGCGCTGCGCGGCCTCTACGCCAGCACGCTGCTGAAAGCGCAGCTGGTCCATCCGGTTGCGCCCGCGGTCTGCCATTGGCGCAGCCAACCCGTGTTGAAGGAGCGTATCGCCATGTTGAAGCAGTCCAAGCGGAAGGCATTGCCGTGGGTGTCGGGCCAGGTGCTGGTGATCGGGGTGTGCCTGGGGATGGGAGCGGTGGCGTGGGCCAGCCAGGGCGGTACGGCGGGAGCGCCGAGGATCGGGGTCGAGCCGTTTGAACACGCTCAGGAAGACGCAGCCAGGGCTGGGCTGGACCGACCCGTCCAGGTCGACAAGATGCCGCCGCCGTCCTATCCGAAGTCTGCGGCCGAACAACGCCAGGTGGGCGTGGTGAACCTGCGCGTGGAGGTGGATGCACAGGGGCGTCCCGCCGATGTCCAGGTGCTCAGCGCTACCAATCCGGGCGTGTTCGATGCGGTATCGGTGGCTGCTGCGCACAGCTGGACCTATCGTCCGGCAATGAAGAACGGTAAGCCGGTGGCCGCTGCCGTGCGTATTCCGATCACCTTCGCGATGGACGACACCGAGGACGCGAAGTGAAGCGCGCGCCGCTGTTGATGATGGCGGCGCTGTTGGCAGGGTGCGCGACCCAGGGCCGGCTGGCCACCGTCGATACCCGCAGCGAGAATGTCGGCCACCAGCGCCTGCGGCCGCAGACCGGCGACGGCGATGGACAGGTGCAGGCGTACTCGCTGGGCGCGAGCGAGGGCTACCGGATGCCGCAGCTCTACGCGGCACCGGACCCGGAGGTCGGTGATCGTGATCCGCGCGCGGAACTGGCACCGACCACCATCTGCCTGCAGGTGGTGGTGGACGCCGATGGCGGTGTGGAACGCAGCCTGCCATTGACCGATCGTGCCGAGTGCACAGCCGGGGCCGCACCTGAGAACGCGCCCTTGTTGCAGGCGGCTCAGGACGCGGTGGCGATGTGGAAGTACTCGTCCGCGGCGGTCTGCCATTTCGCACCGGGCAAGGTGCCGGCGGATCGCGGCGATTGCCGCGGCGCGGAGCGCATCGAGCCGGTGGCGGTCACGCTGCAGTACGCCTTCACCTTCGAGATCGTGAAGGGGCAGCATGTGGTGCGGATGCAGGGGCGGTAGCGGCGGGCTTGCTGTCGGGCACGAAGATGTAAGAGGGTTGTTGACAATAGCCGGTTCCGGGCGTAACCCGGTGGCTGGCGGCACCATGAGCCGCAACTTCAATGGCGCCAGGCCGGATGGGAAGAATCTGGAAGATGTTCTGGATCCCAGCAAGGACAGAACCATCGTGAGAGGGTGCAGCTATGCGAGCCAATAGCAAGAGGCTGCTTTTCCTTGCCTGCCTGGGCTGCCTCGGTGCATGTACGCACCGCGACGGCGACGCTCCAACGCCGATGAGCCGCGAGTTCGGGGTGTGCATTTTCCCTCGGGCCGGTGACAGCTACCACGTGAAGGCCCCGGGACTGGATTTTGAACAGGGATTGTTGAAGCTGGCTGGCAAGGACATTGATGTCTACATCGGGAATCATCCTTCCTACGATGGCGTTCGATGGAACCGGGATCTGAGCCCGACCCGTGGATTCGTGCTGGTCGGCACGGAGCATTCAAGAGGTAAAGATCGAGTGCTGCTCGGCAACAAGCGCGCAGACCAGAAAGGCCTGATCTACGTGCAGTTCATGGGTGTTGACCTTGCGGCGCAGGTTCCCGTTCTGACGCGCAAGGATCTGGTAGTGGATTGTGGACTGGATTGAGGTAAGCGGGTCTGCGAAGGTCCAGCAGCCAATACCCGCCCTTACCCCGTTCTTCTCGCCGCGGGATCTCACATGAAGCGTTCGCTTTTACTCGTTCTGCTGATGCTGGCATCAGGCTCGACGGCTGCAGCGGTTTCAGTGCACATCGGGGGCAAGCCAACGGAGCTTCTGACCGCGCAATCTCCGGGTATGAAGGTCGAAGTGCGACTGGGCATTCGTGCTACAACGGCCGACGACCCGCGCTACGTAGTCTGCGAAGGCGCGCCCCTGCAAAGGAGTGCAATCGCTGCAGATCCGAGTCAATGGTGCTGCCTTGCCTGTTCCGCGCTCCGCCTATTTCGATCTGGTGGATCTTTCCAGTGCGACGATTGATCTCAGCTCCAAGGGCGGCAGCCTGATGTTGCAGGGCGGGGATGCCTCAGAGAGTTACAACGTGCGCATTCGCTTCAACAAGAACCGGGTCCTGTCGAGAGAGATCTTTGTTGGAACGTCGCAGGATGGCCTGTTGGAGGAAACCACCTATCACGAGGTGAGCCTCGGATAGGCGCTTCTCTGGCTGTCCACCTGGACCTCAGGCTCCGCCCTGGATGTTGGCCTTCACGGCCGGCTGCATCAGCTTGGGTTCTTCCAGCGTGGCATCGCGGGCCTGGCGCACGCTGACGAACTCCGCCTCGGCCACACCATCGTGCACGTGGATGTTGTGCGCGCGCTGTTCGCCGATGGTGGTCTCATTGGCGAAGTCGCGGCCGCCCGGGCCGTAGTCGTGGCAGACGAACACGCGCGTCGCATCGGGTAGCGCCAGCAGGCGCTGGATCGAGCGGTACAGCTGCGCGGCGTCACCGCCCGGGAAGTCGCAGCGGGCGGTGCCGCCGTCGGGCATGAACAGCGAGTCGCCGGTGAACAGCGCATCGCCGATCAGGTAGGCGATGCTGTCGCTAGTGTGGCCGGGCACGGCGATCACCTGGCCGCGCAGTTCGCCAAGCGCAAAGATTTCGCCATCGCTGAACAGGTGGTCGAAGATTTCATCCGCAGCAGGAAGCTGCAGGCCGTAGCGCGGCGCAAAAGTGGCCTGCACCGCGCGGATGCCTTCGCCGATGGCCAGCGTGGCCTGCGGAAAGCGCTGCTTGAGCCGGCGCCCGGCCGACACATGGTCGGCGTGGGCGTGCGTTTCCAGCAGCCAGCGCAGCTGCAGGCCCTGTTGTTCAATGGCCTGCAACGCGGCATGCAGCGGTGATTCGCTGCTGGCATCAGTATCCGGGTCGTAGTCCAGCACCGGGTCGATCAGCGCTGCCTCGCAACTGGCCGGGTCACTGACCAGGTAGCTGAAGGTATTGCTGTCACGGTGGAAGAACGACTGCACCTGGGCCGGCATTGGATTGCTCCTCAGCGCGTGCCGAGCACGCGGTTCAGCAACTGTGCCAGGTTCTCACCGGCCAGTCGCAGCTGCGCTTCAGCCAGCGGCCGGTAGCGCTCGGTGTATTCGTCGCCGATTTTACGCGATGCCGGATAAACGCCAGCTTGCATGGAGATGCGGCAGCTGGCTTCGGCCCACGTCTGCGGGTCGCGCTGCGGGTTGGACTGGCGCGCCAGCTTCGGCGCACGCTGGCTCTGCAGCACCGGCAGATAGCCGGCGTCGTCCAGCTTGCGGGTGTTGAGCATGCCGCTGTCCCACAGCGAGTGCAGGTTGGTACCACGGTTGCCGAACTGCAGCTGGAAATCGTTGCCGCCCTTGTCGTGGGCATAGCCGGCGTGCATCGGCTGGTGGATGTCGCCGACCAGATGCACGACGAACTTCAGCGCCTGCAGGCGCTCGCCGTCGGTCAGGCTGCGGTCGCCGAGGATGGCGCTCTGTGCCTTCAGCGCCTCGACGATGCAGTTGCCGTTCTTGCAGTGCTTCGGGGCTTCGTAGTGGCAGTTGTCTTCGGCGATGTTGACGTAGTGCCAGCCGGCCGAGCGACGGCCCAGGCCCGGGTCCTTGGCGCGCAGCTGATCGGCCCAGGGCGCGATGCTGGCCAGGGTGGCGTCCGGTTCAGTGGCCAGCAGGCGATCCACTTCGGCGCGGGCGGCAGGGGTGAGTCGGGCGTCTGCGACTTCGGCGACAAGGCGGTGGCCTTGCGCGCCCCAGGCATGGGCGGGGGCGGAGACGGACAGCAGGGCCGGCGCCAGGGCGGCGGCGAGGAAGAGGGAGTGCAGGGCTTTCATGCGCACATTCTAGCCGGGGGTAGGTGGATTGAAGAGCGGCGCGTTCCTGTTTCGAAGTGGGTGGGCTGCAGGGGCAGGCGCTGCGGGACACGCTGCAAGTACATCCCTGTAAGCTCGGCCGCGGCATCCATGCCGCGGACGGTCCCGCAGCGCCTGCCCCTGCAGCCCCCATCAGACATGGCCGCGGAGGCGAATGCAAAGGTCAAAGCAACATCAAAATCAAATGCAGGATCAAAACCTGCCTCCTGCAATTGCAGGCAACCATTACGCCTCGGATGTACAGGTTCTGCTTCTGCTCTTGCCTTTGCTTGAGCTGGCACGCGCGCAGTGATGGGAAGGGGCGAGGCGGGGAGCGGGGCCGGGACCGTTGGCGCCATGGATGGCGCCATCGAGCCCCCATGGATGGGTTTACGGCGTGTCCCGGCTCCGCTCCCGACTTGCCCCAGCTCCGGAACCGCTTCAGTCCCAGCAACAAAAAAGCCCCGGCAATCACCGGGGCAACA
>NZ_JAOEDV010000061.1:0-27474 GCF_029837545.1 Stenotrophomonas sp. GD04024
TCCTGGTGCATGGCTCAATCGCCGTCGGTTTCGTCCGGGTGGGCCTTCCAGTAGCCGGTCGAGCGGATCCAGTCGCGCGGCACGCCCAGGTGGCCTTCGATGAACTTGCGCATCATCCGTGCGCGACGCGATTCGGTGGCGATCCAGTAGAAGACATCGCCGTCCGGCGCCTCGAAGTCGGTCAGCATGTCTTCCAGCAGCGTGCTGCTGGCCGCCGGGAAGCCGTTGCGCTCCAGCCAGTGGATGCGCACGTTCTCGTACTGCGGCAGGTCCTGGCGCTCGGCCTCATCGCTCACTTCGATGAAGGCCTGCACCTCGGCGCCGTCCGGCAGCACGTCCAGCCAGCGGGCGATGGCCGGCAGCGCGGTTTCATCGCCGATCAGCACATAGGCGTCGTAGCTGTCGGCCACCACGAACGAGCCGCGCGGGCCGCCGATCACCAGCACGTCGCCGGCCTGCGCCTGCTCGGCCCACGGCCCGGCAATGCCCTGGTCGTGCAGCACGAAGTCGATGGCCAGCTCGCCGGTTTCGTGGTCCCACCAGCGCGGAGTGTAGTCGCGGGCCGGCGAGGGCTCCTTGCCTTCCGGGTAGCTGCGGCCTTCGGCGGTCAGCACCGGCAGCACCATCTCGCCGCTGCTGTTGGGGAAGAACAGCTTGATGTGGTCGTCGGCGCCAGGCGAATCGAAGCCGGCCAGATCGTCGCCACCCAGCACCACGCGGCGCATGTGCGGGGTGACTTCCTCGGTGCGCAGCACGGTCAGTTCACGGAAGCGCACATCCAGGCGCAGGCGCGTGTTGTTGTGTTCGGTCATGGGGATACCTGTAAAAGGGTCGCGCGGGGGCGCGCGGCATGGGGGAGGACCTGGCTGGAGTCAGTCTGGCTGGGTCGTTGAAAGCGGTGATGCCTCGCTACCGGCGGTACCGTTCAGCAGGGCCGAGGCCCGCGTCAGCAGCGCCGCCACCTCGTCCGCCTCGCCCTCGGCCCAGCGGCCGTGGTGGTGCACCAGCGCCCGCTTGAACTCGCGCAGGGCGCTGGCCAACGGCGGCGGCAGCGAGGCCTTGGTGATCTCGCGGGCACGGTCGAAGGCACGCCGCTGCGCCAGCCGCACCTGGGTGCGCTGCACCTTCAGCTCGAACTCGCCGGCGGCGGTGATGCGGAAGATCCGCTTGCCGTCCACTTCCTCGGCCTCGATCCAGCCGGCCTGCTCGAAGCTGGCCAGCAGCGGGTACATGGTGCCGGCGCTGGGCGTATAGGCCTGCATGAACTGGTTGCTGATCAACTGCATCAGCTCATAGCCATGGCGCGGCTGCTCGCCGATCAGGGCCAGCACCAGCAGGCGCAGGTCACCACGGCTGAGCACCCGCGGCTGGCCGTTGCGGCGCGGCACCGCCGGATCGGTGGAACGGGCTCTGGGAGAGGGGGTGCGGCTCATTTCGATATATCGGTAAACGAGTGTGCAAACGATATATCGATATATCGAAGCCGGCAATCATCGATCCGGCCACAAGCAGCTCCGTTTTGGGCCACGGCCGGCCGCGCGCACAGAAAAAGGGGCGCCCCTTGCAGGGCGCCCCGGCGGTACTGTGGAAGGGAGCAGGGCGCCAGGCCCATCACTCGCGACCCACGCTGGGCCCATTGCCAGCGCCGATCCAGAGGCGGCTGCGACATGTTGTCGCCGGTTCAGAACCGCAGCCCGCACCGCACCTATCGTGGCTCCAGAGTTGCCCTACGACCGTCATCGGCAGCGGTAACACTGCGTCCTGCACATGGCCGCAGCGGCCCGCAAGCGACAGCCTGCGCAGCCGCCAAGGCCCGCCGCAGGGCCATCACGGGCCCTTGCAAGCCCCTTGCGGACACTGGCCGGTTGCATCCATACGCCTGCGTAGCCAAGTGACGAAAGCCCTTGGTGCGCTACACTTTGCGGTCTAGAAATCTATACAACAGTCGCGCGCGTGCGTGCGGTTATGGGAGCGCTAATGAACTGGTTGAACGAGGTGCTGAACAACGACCCGAATCCTGTGGAAACCCAGGAGTGGATCGAGTCGTTGAAGGCCGTTATTGATGTCGAGGGCTCCGAGCGCGCGCATCAGCTGCTGGAAGGCATGGTGGAACTGACCCGTCGTTCGGGCGCCTACCTGCCGTTCTCTCCCACCACCGAGTACGTCAACACCATCGAGCCGCAGCTCGAGGCCAAGAGCCCGGGCAATGCCGAGCTGGAATGGCGCATCCGTTCGATCATCCGCTGGAACGCGATGGCCACCGTGGTGCGCGCCAACCGCAAGCCGGGTGACCTGGGCGGCCACATCGCTTCGTTCGCCTCCGGCGCCACCCTGTACGACGTGGGCTTCAACCACTTCTGGCGCGCCCCCAGCGAGAACCACCCGGGCGACCTGCTGTTCATCCAGGGCCACAGCGCCCCGGGCATCTACGCGCGTTCCTTCCTGGAAGGCCGCATCAGCGAAGAGCAGCTGGACAAGTTCCGCATGGAAGTGGACGGCGGTGGCCTGTCCTCGTACCCGCACCCGTGGCTGATGCCGGAGTACTGGCAGACCCCGACCGTGTCGATGGGCCTGGGCCCGCTGGCCGCCATCTACCAGGCGCAGTTCATGCGCTACCTGGAAAACCGTGGCCTGATCGAGAAGTCCGACCGCAAGGTGTGGTGCTTCATCGGCGACGGCGAGAGCGACGAGCCGGAAACCCTGGGTGCCATCGCCCTGGCCGGCCGTGAAGGCCTGGACAACCTGATCTTCGTGGTGAACTGCAACCTGCAGCGCCTGGACGGCCCGGTGCGCGGCAACGGCAAGATCATCCAGGAACTGGAAGGCGTGTTCCGTGGCGGCGGCTGGAACGTGATCAAGCTGCTGTGGGGCGGTTACTGGGATGCCCTGCTGGCCAAGGACAGCGACGGCGTGCTGAAGAAGCTGATGATGGAAACCGTCGACGGCGAATACCAGAACTGCAAGGCCTTCGGCGGCGCGTATACCCGCGAGCATTTCTTCGGCAAGTACCCGGAAACCGCTGCGATGGTCGCCGGCCTGTCCGACGACGACATCTGGCGCCTGAACCGTGGTGGCCACGACCCGCACAAGGTGTACGCCGCCTACCACCAGGCCGTGAACACCAAGGGCATGCCGACCGTCATCCTGGCCAAGACCGTGAAGGGCTACGGCATGGGCAGCGCCGGTGAAGCGCTGAACCCGACCCACCAGACCAAG
This sequence comes from Stenotrophomonas sp. GD04024, assembly GCF_029837545.1. Classification (NCBI taxonomy): domain Bacteria; kingdom Pseudomonadati; phylum Pseudomonadota; class Gammaproteobacteria; order Lysobacterales; family Lysobacteraceae; genus Stenotrophomonas; species Stenotrophomonas sp. GD04024. Next base: position 3,217 of record NZ_JAOEDV010000061.1, read on the forward strand.
AAGCTGGACGACGAAGCGGTGCGCCACTTCCGCGACCGCTTCAACATTCCGGTGACCGACGCGCAGTTGGCCGACGGCCAGGTGCCGTTCTACCACCCGGGCCCGGATTCGCCGGAAGTGCAGTACCTGCAGGAACGCCGTGCCGCGCTGGGCGGTTACCTGCCGCAGCGCCGCCGCAAGGCCGACAAGACCTTCGTGGCGCCGAAGCTGGAAGCGTACGACCGCCTGCTGAAGAGCAGCGGCGAGCGCAGCTACTCCACCACCATGGCGTTCGTGCAGAGCCTGAACATCACCCTGCGTGACAAGGAACTGGGCCCGCACATCGTGCCGATCGTGGCTGACGAAGCCCGTACCTTCGGTATGGAAGGCCTGTTCCGCCAGATCGGCATCTACGCGCCGTTCGGCCAGAAGTACAAGCCGGTCGATGCCGACCAGCTGATGTTCTACCGCGAAGACCAGAGCGGCCAGGTGCTGCAGCAGGGCATCAGCGAGCCGGGCGCGATCAGCTCGTGGATGGCGGCAGGTACCAGCTACTCGGTCAGCAACGTGCCGATGCTGCCGTTCTACATCTACTACTCGATGTTCGGCTTCCAGCGCGTGGGCGACATCGCCTGGCAGGCCGCCGACATGCGTACCCGCGGCTTCCTGCTGGGTGGCACCGCCGGCCGCACCACGCTGAACGGTGAAGGCCTGCAACACGAAGATGGCTTCAGCCATCTGGTGGCCGGTGGCATCCCGAACGTGCGCAGCTACGACCCGACCTTCGGCTTCGAAGTGACCGTGGTGCTGCAGCACGGCACCAAGCGCATGATGGAAGACCAGGTGGACGAGTATTACTACGTCACCCTGATGAACGAGAACTACACCCACCCGGAAATGCCGGAAGGCGCGGCCGAAGGCATCGTCAAGGGCATGTACCTGCTGACCGACGCCGGCAAGCCGAAGAAGGGCGAGCTGCGCGTGCAGCTGCTGGGCTCGGGCACCATCCTGCGCGAAGCCATTGCCGCGGCCGAGCTGCTGGACAAGGACTTCGGCGTGACCGCCGATATCTGGAGCTGCCCGAGCTTCAACGAACTGCGTCGCGATGGTTTCGACGTGGAACGTGCCAACCGCCTGCATCCGGAAGGCGAGCAGCGCAAGGCCTACGTGACCGAGCTGCTGGAAGGCCGCCAGGGCCCGGCGATTGCCGCCACCGACTACGTGCGTGCATATGCGGACCAGATCCGTGCGTTCGTGCCGATGTCGTACACCGTGCTGGGTACGGATGGGTTTGGCCGTTCGGATACGCGTGCGAACCTGCGCCGGTTCTTTGAGGTTGACCGGTACTACATCGCGCATGCCGCGATTGCGGCGCTGGCGAAGGAAGGGAAGATGACCGCGAAGGATGTGGCCCGGGCGATCAAGCAGTACAAGATTGATCCGGAGAAGGCTAATCCTGTTGGGGTTTGATCGGGTCAATTAATTGACACGAGAAAAAAGGGGCGGCCATTGGCCGCCCTTTTCTTTTGGCAACTCGATTGCTAGATTCGGGCTTAAAGCCTGATCTAAGGCAGCTTTAGTTCTCTAAGGTTGTAAGGAATCGCGGGCATTCAATGGACAATGGACAATGGACAATGGACGAGGGGCGAAGGAATGAGCGTTAGTGTTCTGCAGCAGTTGGAAGGTAAACGAAGGTCTTATGAAGATCTCAGCCGATTCATGGGTGCACACACGGGAGGGGTTCCAAACTACGCTCTGTTGCTCGGTGCTGGTTGCTCCGTGTCTTCCGGAGTCAGAAGTGCCGCTGAGCTGACAGAAATATGGCGGCAAGAGGTATTTAAGCGACACTGGCCAAACGAAGTTTATGAGCCGGAGGTCGCGAAAACCAACCTCGCGAAGAGCAGTGGTGGTTGGTATAACCCAATTCGAGAGTACTCGTCTCTTTTTGAGAAGAACTTCGATCTGCCTCGTCAGCGGAGAATATTTGTAGAAACAGAGGTGTCCGGAAAATCTCCAAATCTCGGGTATGCTTATTTGATGAGGCTCGTGGATAAAGGGTTCTTGAACACGATATTCACTACAAATTTTGATGATCTGGTCAATGAGGCATTTTTTCAGTTCTCTGATACGCGCCCAATGCTCTGTGCGCATGATTCATCAATTTCTAGCATAACAATCACCTCAAAGCGGCCGAAGGTAATAAAGCTGCATGGCGATTATCTATTTGATGACATTAAATCTACTGTCAGAGAGACGGAGTCACTCGAAGAGAATACTCGGAAGAAATTCATAGAATTCGGTCGGGAATTCGGGCTGGTGGTTGTCGGGTATAGCGGCGGTGATAGGTCGATCATGGATGTGCTGCACTATCTCCTGAGATCTGAGGACTATTTCAAGCACGGAATATACTGGTGCCTTCGAAAGGGAGACGAACCTGGCGATGAGCTTCTAAAGCTTCTGTGGCGGGAGCGAGTATACTTTGTCGAGATTGATGGCTTTGACGAAGTTATGGCATCGCTTCACAATGATTTGATTGGCGACTCTCTTCCTATCGATACAAGTCTAATAACGAAGAAGCCAAAATCCATAATAGAGAGATTCTGCGAAAGCAAATTTCTAATGAATTCATCTTCTGAATTTATTAAGAGAGATCTCGAAAAGCTCAGAAAAATGAATGAGCGTGAAGAGGTTCTTGGAATTTTTCGTGGCTTAAAGAAGGAGGATTCGGAAGATTCAAGTGACAGCCTTGACGACCGTGAGTTCGTAACAACTATGGACGTCAAGAGGATGATTGAAAGAGGTGAGTTCTCCTCAGCCAGGGAGCGAGTTTCGCGCGAGCTAAAGTCATCCCCGTCAAGGCGCTTCCGAGAGGATCTGCTTGATCTTAGAGTAATAATTGAGGATGTATCAGGAAATGTCGATGGAGCAATTTCAGCGATTGATGAGATGATTTCCGCCGATCCCAAGGATGCCAATTTATTTGTTAGGAAGACGCTTCTTATTGGCAATCATGAAGAGCGGATGTTGATTCTTGATATTGCCGACGAAATTGATTCGTATGATGTTGATGTGCATTCCCGCAGGCTCCAGTGCCTTTCTGAAAAATACTCATTGTCCGGTGGGGCGGACAAGGATCTCATATACAAGGAAATAAAGAAGGTAATACATAAAAGCCTTGATTGTGATCCGGGTCCAAGAAATCCCATCTGGTGGGACGCCTTATCCTTCTATACCAAATCTAATTTGGCAAAAGACCAGTTTAGGTCGGATATGGATGCGCTTCTTTCCCGACTTGAAGCGATGAGACCTAATAGCGTGTTGTGTCTTCGTTTTAGATTGGGGCGCTGGTCAAAGGCGAAAGAGGATAGGGGGGCGCCGGAGGTCGAGAAGCTCATAAATGATATTGCTTGCGCAAAATCAGAGCGCCCAATCTCTGAGCGGCAAAAGTATGAGTGGCTTGAGATGGATGCCTATAGAGCTCTTCGCAGGAATTCCGAGCTTTCAAGAAAAATAAGTGAGCTGGAAATCAATCCTGATTTCTCCGAATCCCCCAACTTCTTGAGGAGAAAGTCTGACTTCTTGATGGAGGTGAGTGGGGATGTTAACCAGGCTATCCTGTCTCTTACCAAGGCTGTCGGGGTGAAAAGACGGAGCTCTGATGTTGCTAGGCTCGCTGTGCTTTATAAATACACATCGAACGGATCCGCGATTGCTGATCTGGCTGATCCTAAGGATTTCTCTTTAAGTACCATTGAGAGAATCCAGTTGAAAACCGAAGAGCTGCAGGCCAGTGGAGATCTTGAAGGGTACCTCGCTCTGTTAAGGTCAAAGCAGAATCAGAAGCGATCCGAGGGTATCACTGTTGTGGAGGAGACACATGCCCTTCTCTTGCTAAGGAGGTTCGAAGAAGCTTCGAAAGTTGCCAAAGCAAGCTTGGACAAATCTGGATGGCAAAAAGATGCCGCCGCTCTCATCGTAAATTATGAGTTGGCAGAGCTGAAATCCGGTCGAACACTCAACAAGAGGCGAATCGCAGAAGTCGAGTCTGTCTGCTCGAATGACTTGGAAAGGTCTGGATGCAACTATCTACTTGGTAACTTTGAAAAGTCAAAATCGGCGTTTTGTTCTGCGCTTAGGGATAACAAGGAAGACTTTTTTGTAATCTCTTCATGGGCAATTTTTGATGACGATTCTGGCTCAAAATTCTTGGACGGATTGAAGCGAGAGATTGGCATCTGATTTTTTGGAGTCTGGCGGGCTGCAGAATCTGTGGCCCGCCCTATACAAGGACCAACACCGGCGTATGCCGGAGGCGGTCCAGCGATTGATCTCTTCTTCCACCGTTTCGCCCATCGGTGTCTCTGTCCGGGAAAGCGATATCTAGGCAGGAAATCAGCGCGCCACTACAGGAAGTTCTGGAGTGGGGAAGTGATGGGGAAATGGCGCCTATCAAATACGACGTCTCGGTGGAACTCCAAGAAGCCGAGCTGCTTCGGGGAGAAGGCTCCAAATCGAAGTGACGCATCCAAGTTTAGGCCGAGCCGAGCTTGTACGTCGGTAGGCAAGCCGTTAGAGATTAGGAGGCGACCGCTTGACGAAAAGCCAATCCAGCCCCGATCAAACAGAAGATCCGCGTGCGGAGCCAGCAGAAGCCCGTTCTCGCCATCAACGCGCTCGTTATGAGTGCTATCAGCCCACGGCTTGATGTGGCTTGCGCGAAGGAATCTAAGGTCCTCAATGCCGGTCAACCGGCAACCCTTCTCAACGCCAATCAGGCGCTCACGGAACAGACGTTGCTTCGTCCTGACTTCGGCTTCGCGCCTTTTACTGGTCGCGCCGACGTCCTCGATAGTGGCATCGATCTCAGCTTGGTCCGTCTCACTTGCCGCGAGGCCCAGTGAGGCTTCCAGCGATCTCAAGCGGAACACGATGGCAGATCTTGGCTGCCCTTCTCGATCTGGCGTGCCAGGTTGAACGTAGGAGGACTGGCACATGAACCTACCAAGGTACCTATAGGGCCGCCCCTTACCCATCATCTGAAACACTACAAGCGTTTTGCTATCCTTGACGTGCTCGCCAATCGCTCGGTTGCCCGCCACGTACTTCATGTCTCCGATCTGGCCCTCGCCGAAGTAATGGAAAACTTCGTCGTCGTCCCAGAAGTCATGGTAGCCATGAGACACACCCGCCTCGCCAGTGAACGCAATGACTAGCGGATGCTCCTTGGGTGTCGAAATGCCGCCTTGCTGCTGCCCGCCAAACACCGCATGGATTTCCTTCTGGCGGTTGTACAGCGCGCCAACCTCAAACGGCAGTTCCATTCCAGATCCTGTCCCAGAAGCTAATTGCTCAGGATTCTAGCCAGAACCGGGTCTCAGGTGTCATCGCTTGACGCTTTAGGCCGCTCCGCCGTGGGGAGCCGATTAGCCTGAACTACGGCGGGTCGGACGGAGGGCAGCGGTGCTCAGGCAGCCTCAAATTCTCGATGCCTCTCCCAGGTGCGCTCAATTGCTGGTTCCAGCGATGCAGATCAATTTTTTCGCCTTCACCGGCAGACATGGTGACTACCAGAAGCTGCGATCCTGAGTTGTCTACGAGCAGGATAGGCTTGTTGCGGATGCTTAGCTCAAAGAAGGACGAACCGTGATTAAGCAGTTCAATCGCAAGGCCCAAGCAGCCCAATCTCTCGGCAAAGCGCCCCGCCTCAGTCTGAAGCAGTGCGTACTCTGAATCACTGAGCCGTGGATGGGCTTCAAGGGTCATTGTGGCGGGTGACATGCAAGCCCCGCCAATGACCAAGCCCAGTAGCGTTGAGGCCATTAGAGCAAGCGAAGTTCGGCGCAGCATAGTGACGTCAGCTGTTGGACACCAAAGAGTCAAGCTGCGGCGGACGTATTGAACGGTGCGGACGATCCCGCGCCTCCGCAGCCGATGTAGGCATCGCAGTGACCTCTACTTCTGCCCCTGCACCCGCTCAGTAGCCATCACAGTCAACGCCACACACGCCATCTTCAACCCCTCCATCACCCGATCCCCCACGTACTCTTCGTCGGTGCCGTTCTGTCGCGTGCGCTCCGCCGCCAGCATCAGCTCCGCCACCACGCGCAGGCCGCCCAGCGCGCAATCCGCATCGGCCATCTGCATGCTGCGCCCGAGGCTCAGGTTGCGCTCGGGCCAGGGCTGCCCATCGGCAGCGGCGCCCGCGCCAATGCGATGCAGGTTGGCGACAAATCCGAGGGGATAGGGGGAGGGATCTTTCTCGTGATCGGCGTTGGCGGGATCGCGGCGAGTGTTCACACCGGGTAGCTTCGTTGCGCTCATGGCAGTGCTCCGTACAGGACAGAAAGCAGGGCCACCGATAAAGGTGGCGGACGGTGCGGGCTCGAAAACCGGTATGTACCAGACCGGCGGGTCCGAAGACCCCCACGCACCGCCCGCCATGGAACGCGAACGGATTGCCAGCCGACGCCACACAAAAGGTGACGCCGGCTGGCAAAGCGCATACAGCTGGTACAGAAACGGGTTTTCGAGTCCCGCGCCACCCTTTTCCGGTGGCACGCCAAGAGATACCCGCACAGCTGCCAAATGCCAAGAAACTCCAGAACCGGCGACTGCCAGTCCTGACGCTTTCGGCATTGTCGCACACGGTGTTAAGCCATCAAGCGATTGCGCCGCAATGGTCTTGAAGGCCTTGGCGTTTTTGACCCCAAGCACAGAAATGCCCGCAGCCAAGGCCGCGATGTAGGGCCAGTTGCGACAGGCTGGATCAGCGGCTCAGGCGGCCCGCGCCTCGGTCTCCGGCGTGAAGATCAAACGCACCCGAACCCGCGCATGCTTCGCGACGCCCTCAATCACGACCGGATCGAAGCGCCACTCATCCACCGCATCAAACGCCGCTCGATCAAACTCCCGCTGCCCGCTGGACCGCGCCACCATCACGTTGGACACGTGGCCCAGCTCATCCAGCTGGGCAACCAGCAGCACCTGCAGGGGAAACTGCGGCAGCGTATCGGCAGCCGTGACCGGTGGCGTTGAATACACCACCGCAGGCGCCTGCTGCAGCTTGAAGGTGGGGTTGTCCCCGGCCTCTACAAACACCTCCGTGAAAATACGGAGGTCTGTATCCATGGCCATGGCAGGCAAAGCGCCCAGCAGCATCAGAACGAAGGTCAGTGCCAGGGCGGCGTTCAAACGGGGCATGCGTGGTTTCCATTCCAGTGCGCGACCAGCATAGCGGCCATCCTCTGGCATCGCTTGCCCCGAATACCGTGGGACACAGTTCACACAGGCACGCCGGGCCGTGGCCACAGCGCATCGTCGCGCTCCAGGTCATAGTCGCTGCCAAAGGCAAGTGCCGCCTCGCGCGGCGGAAGGTCTGCGTAGCAGCCCAGCAGGAACTCATCCATGCCGGCATCGTTGTGGTCGATGGCGAACAGACACAGCAGCTCCTTGTCGAACGCTTCCAGCCATGCGGCATCGATTCGGGTCATGGTCATCCTCCAGTTGGGTGGAGAGGATGACCTGCCTTCGTCTCAAGACGCTGGATTCAACCAGCCAAGCTGTCCTGCGGCCATTCCCAGCCCTCCGGAAGCAGCACTTCGGCCCGCCTCAGGCAGAATGGCAGCACCCACAGTTGCAGCCCTTCGCTCCCCGGAAAGTCGAACACCGGTAGCGGCTGATCCAGCTTGTCGGTGCGCGGGTAGACCAGTGCAACCATGCCCTGTCCGCCCAGATAGCTGCGTCCATAGGCGTGCAGCTGGTAGAAATCATCCTGATGTAAGCCGTATTTGTGGGTGCCATTGGCCTGTCCGGCATCCAGCAACTTCCACTTGGTGTCCAGCACCAGTACGTCCGTCCGCTGCCGGCTCACCAACATGTCCGGCCGGAGCTGGAACCACTTTGCACCGCCGTGATGCACCAGGTGATGCCGCCTGACCTGAGTATCCAGCGCAAGATGCGCCGGTAGCTGCTTCTGGAAGTGCCTGGCCACGTACGCCTCGAACAATCGCTCCATCGGGAACAACAGCGAAGGTGCCTGCTGCGTGCCTACCGACGAAGTAGGCGACAGCCCTTGCAGGATCAAACGCGTCCAATCCAGCGCTTCTCGATAGGTGCGCATGTTGCGGTCCAGCTGAACCCGTTGCATGTCCTGGTCCGGATTGTGGCTGAGCGGCACCTCGGCGAAGAATGCCAACAGCTCCCGTGCCAGCCGCTGATGGTGGGTCAAGCGAGTCGCGCCAAGCACCTTTCGCAATGCCGTGTGGATCAGCCGGTTCTCCGGCCTGTCGATGCTGAACTCATCGTGGGCGGTGTGGAAGCGATCGGCACGTACCAGATTGCGGCGGAGATGCTGGGCCACGAGCAGCCTGCCGCGCAGCGCAGGCAGATCATCCTCACGTGTCTGGTACTGGCCGCGAAGCCCGCTGCGGGTCACTGCCACCACCGTACGCAGGAACTCGCCAACGAACACCTCCAGCAGCGGCATGCTGTCGGCGGCAAGCTGCGCGTTGCCGAACCGAAGGTGTGAGAACTGCTGCAGGCAACGCAGCATCCTCAGCAGCAGGCCACGTGCCTCGCCGGCACCGGCGTCCAGCGCCTTGCCCACCTTGGGCAGGATCTCGATCTGCAGGCCGCCTGGCGCGGTAACCACGCCCACGTGGCTGGTGACCTGAATACCCCGGCGGCAACGGCGAACCCATGGGGACAACTTGCCGTCGATCAGCTCCAACGACTGCCGTTCCAGCCACCGGTAAACGCCATCGGGCACGACGCGCGCACCACCGGGCGCGGTGCCCGATGATGCCGGTACGAGTACGTCGTACTCGTGCAGGGTGAGCGTGGCCGCCGTGCTCACTCGTTGCCCAGCAGCGTGCTGTAGATGGCCACGTAGGCGTCTGGCTTGCTCAGAGCATCAGGATTGCGATTGAAACGCGGCCGTGCACCATGACCCTCGTCCGCAGCATTGGCGCCAAACAGTCGCTCCAGTGCCTCGTCATCGTTGGTGGTCTCCTGCACAAATTGCAGGCTTGAATGCTTCTGGTTGTCGCCAAGCACCAACCGAATCTTCTGCCAGTCGTCGTAGAAGTATTCTTCCAGCAAAGGGAGGATCTGCTTCTCGAACAGCGCGGTCAGTGCAGTCATGCGCTCGCTGTCTTCCTTGATACTCTTCAACGGCATGAAGTAGGCATGACCGATCAGATGCTCGCGATCGTAAAGTGCTTCAATGCGTTGGTTCATTGCGGTGAGCAGCTTTGGGATATTGATGGAGACTTCATCCCTGTTGACGCGTAGACCTGCCAAAGGCGCCCCTTGCTCGTCCCTCGAGTCGGGCAGAACCTCCTCAAACTCGAATCGGCGGCGAAGGGCGGTATCCAGAGATGCCAGGGATCGGTCCGCGGTGTTCATGGTTCCGATGATGCTGACATTGCGCGGAACGGAGAACAGCCGCTGAGAGTAGGGCAGCGTGACCGAATGGCAGTTCTTCATATCGGTTCGCTTGTCCAGTTCAATCAACGTGATCAGTTCGCCGAAAATCTTACTGATGTTGCCGCGATTGATCTCGTCAATGACGATGGCGAACATTTCATCGGGATACTTGCGAGCCCGCTCGCAGAGCTTCAGGAACACGCCCGGACGAACTTCATAGCGCACCTGTCCCTGCGCGCTTTTCTCGATGACCGGGCGCAGCCCTTCGATGAAGTCCTCGTAGCCGTAGGATTGGTGGAAGGTAACAAAGCTGTAGCGCTTGGTTTCGCCTTCCGCAACGGATTTGTCGTCCTCGTCGGCTGTGAACTGATCATCCAACAGGAACTTTAGTTGGTATGTCTTGCCGGTTCCTGGCGGACCGAAGTAGATGCGATTGAACGCAAGCATCTCCGCAACTTCGCTCTGCACCGCTGGCAGTCCTTCATCGCTCTCGTCTGCCTCCGACAGGTCAAGCGTGGCCGACGAGTCATCGCTGGCCTGCGCCGGCCAGAAGCCCTCGCGCTCTTCGTCGGTTCGAATCAGCTCCTGCAAGGCTTCATCATCGGCCTCCAGCGCGGCCGCGATGTTGTCGACCATCTTCTCAGAGATGGCCTTGCGAACGAACTTGGAAATGCTCGGCAACTCAGGTCGCCAGGTGACCCGGCAGGCGAGGGAACCCGTCACCAGCCCAACCACCGAAACGGCACGCGCGCTGCCAGCGTTCTTCCGGCCAAAGCGCAGATGGGTGTGGGTACCTGCGAACCACCAGTCCATTCCCGAGTAATGCACCAGCCGAGCCAGTCTGCAGAATTGCTCTGTCTCTTCTGTGTTCCAACCCTTGCGCATGGTGCGGAAGTCTTCGTTGATATCGAAGTGTTTCAGCACGGCATCCGGCTCAACTTCGTCGGGCTGACCAATGCGCTCTGCAACTTCGTCATAGCTGAGCCCGAACTCGGCGATAGCGTTCAAACTCCACGCCACCAGATCATCCATGCCAAGCGACAGCCCCTTGTCGATCGGTAGTATTTTGACGATGTGTGAGGACTGAAATGGACCACGCAACTTCAGATAGGCCTCACGCATGGGGTTGTTGTCTTGCAGCTTCACCGTGTCGATCTTGACGACGAAGCCGTCATGGCCATTGAGGCCAACGGTGTAGGCTAGTGAAGGCGGCGAGGCAGCATCGGGATAGATCTTGGCCCAGTTGTACCCTGCGAAGTGGTTGCCCTGGTTGGTGGGGCGTCGACGGATACTGACGCGACCATTGGGGAAGCGCGCCGCCTTGATGCGGTTTGCCCAGTCCCGCGTCAGATCGTAGGCCTGGCGCAGCTTCTTGTACGCGGCCTCATGCGCGGCATCGGTTTGATCGAACTTCTTCCCTTGCAGCGACTGCAGCAGGTTGAAATGTTCTTGCGTGAAGAATTCGGACATCGGGCCTTCCATTCCTTGACGATGCGGGCGGACTCATTCCGCCTTGGAGTGATTGCAGCACCTAGTGCTAGGCGGCAGCAACGGGTGGAACTTTAGGGCGGGCCGCCGGTAATGAATCCCACTCGGCATCCTTACGGGCCTGCAACGCCCCCTCGTTGGCACCACGCGGCTGCGGATGGGCGTTTGGCAGGGGTGGCGCGGGGGCGTAGTACCGGAGACCACCCCCGCCCGCTGTCTCCTGTTAACATTCCCCCCGCAACCCAGCCAGCCCACCCCGCGCAAACCGCGCCGGAGCGGGCCGTCGCAGTACGGCCCAGCGAGCCAGGACACCCTCCCGTGCCCTTTCAAGGATGCTCGCATGTTCCCTCATTCCGCTCTCCGCTCGGCCGCCCTGGCCCTTGCCGTCTCGCTCAGCCTTGGCGTGCCGTCCGCGTTCGCCGACAACGCCCCCGCCGCCAGTGCCAGCACCGCCGTGCAGCGCCAGGCCGTGGCCAAGGGCCTGTACGAACTGGCCTACAGCCCAAAACAGAACGCCGTGTTCGTGGCCTCGTCCGGTGGCTTCGGCGATGACGCCGGCCCGGCCCAGGTGCTGCGCCTGAACCCCGCCACGCTGGCCGTGGAAACCCGCATCCCGCTGGAGCGCAAGGCGTTCGGCGTGGTGCTGGATGACGCCCACAACCGCCTGTACGTGGGCAACACCGTGGACCTGTCGGTGACCGTGGTCGACACCGCGCAGAACAAGGCCATCGGCACCATCCAGCTGATGGAGAAGAAGACCGGCAAGGATGGCAAGGCCGCCTACACCCACGACCTGCGCGAGCTGGTGGTGGACAGCGCCGGCAACCGCCTGTACGTGACCGGCCACAGCAGCCAGCCGGACGTGAGCAGCGTGCTGTTCGTGATCGATACCACCACGCTGAAGGTGATCAACACCATCGACGGCCTGGGCAATGCGAAGGCGCCGGGCCTGGCGCTGGATGCGGCCAACAAGCGCGTCTACACCAGCAACCTGCTGGCCGACCTGGTGGTGGTGGGCACCGATTCGAACAAGGTGGTGGCGCAGCACAAGATCGCCGCCGAGCAGCCCATGAACATCGCGCTGGACCCGGCCGGCAAGCGCCTGTTCGTGACCGACCAGGGCTCGGAATTCCTGCGCGGTTACCAGGCCAAGAGCAGCGGCCTGGTCAGCAAGCACCCGGGCCAGCGCGTGCTGGTGCTGGACCGCAGCACCGGCAAGGAACTGGCCAGCATCCCGACCGATGCCGGCCCGCTGGGCATCCTGCTGGATGCACCGCGCAAGCGCCTGTACGTGACCAACCGCGAAGCCGGTACGGTGACGGCGTACAACAGTGACAGCTACCAGAAGGTGGCCACCTACAAGGTGCCGACCCACCCGAACAGCCTGGCGCTGGATGCGAAGAACAACGTGTTGTTCGTGAGCATCAAGAACGGCGAGAAGGATGACAAGGGCGCTGATGAGAGCGTGGCGCGGATTCAGTTGTAAGGCATTCCGCAGCACTACGGCGTAGCGAAGGCAGGGCATCCCCCTGCCTTCTTTATACTCGGCAAAAGCGTGCCGATTGCGACATCGAAAGGTACTATCCCGTCTCTAAGGCCAATAGGCCGGGTCAATTAGATGAGACAGGGGGAAGCAGGGATGGCGTACTGGTGGGTGAACCAGAAGAAGACCTTTGAAGCCTCGGCAAAGGGAGGCTTTCTGTGGTCGCCAAAGAAAAAGACCGACGGCCATCGCAGTGCCTTCTACGAGAACATGACCTTAGCGCGGCCAGGCGACGTGATCTTCGCCTTTGCGGACAAGCAGATCAGGGCTCTCGCTATCGTGAGCGGGGCGCATGCCGAAATGGCGCGCCCCGAGAGCTTCAAGACTGCCGACAGCGATTGGAACAATGACGGCTGGATGGTGCCGGTGCAGTACCAGCTGGTCGAAGTCCCGCTTGAAGTGCGCAATCACATGGATCTGCTAGGGCAGCATCTGCCCTACAAGTACGCACCCATCAAGCCAAGCGGAAAGGCCAATGAGGCGTATCTGTGCCCCGTGCCAGAGGGGATGGCGGACGACCTTCTTAACCTGTTGAAGACCGACCGCGAGGAGCTTCGTCAGTGGCAAGAGGATGTGCCGGTCTCTAGTGCCATTCGTTCGATTCAGAACGATGCCACGCTCTCAACAACACAGAAGAAGCAGTTGATCAACGCGCGCGTTGGCCAGGGCAAGTTCCGCAGCAACGTGCGCGATATCGAACCGATGTGTCGTGTAACTGGAACGACGAACCCAAACTTCCTTATCGCCAGTCACATCAAGCGCTGGGCCGAGAGCGATAACCACGCACGACTCGACGGCAACAACGGGTTGATGCTTGCGCCTCACATCGATCGCCTATTTGACCGTTGGCTGATTTCTTTCACCGACGATGGTGTGATGATCTTCAGTGAGGCGCTGCCGGATGGAATTCGTGCGGAGTGGGCATTGGAACAAAAGATCGCGCCGAAGCCGTTCAACGCGGAGCAGGTGCGTTACTTGAGCGAGCATCGGGAAAGATTGATTGGCAGGTAGTGCAATGAAATGGCACATCTTCAGATGTGCCATTGCAGGGCGGGGGAGCCTGACCGAGTCAAGCGCCCGGGGGCGATGACGCTTTGGAAGCTTCGCTCGCTGAACTACACTCTACGAAATTGGCGACACGGTCGACAGGAATCGTTGCAATCCCTTTGGCATCACTTTTTAGTCTCACGTAGTACATGGAGGAAGTGGCGGCCCGAATGCCAAGTTCCTTCGTGATAGGCCGAGTCTTGTCGCGCCAGTCGATTACTTCGGCGAAATCTGATTTTTCTCCCGTGACAATCAGGCGCGAGCACGACATGCCGCCTGAGCCGCTGCTAGAAATGACCTTTCCGGCAAGCCAGCCGCCAGTGGTGGGGAAAATGCATATCGTGGTGATGATGATCAAACTTGCGTGGAACGCTCGCGCTACGATCTTCCCATCCTTGCTGCCCAGCTCGATGAGCCTCACGGCGAATACTTGCACCAATGCCGCCATTACCATCACAAAGAGAAGTAGTCCAAGAATCACCCAAGATTTTTCGATTTCACGAAAGTATTCCATTGCACCCTTCATAACAGAAAGTGCAAACATCATCTGGACAAGATTTGAGGTAATGGCAGACCACGTGCGGTCAAGCCAGTGGCGCTTCTTCTTGTTCCCATCGAAGAAGAGTGTTACGAAGAAGAACACTAGTCCGGCCAGGGCGATAGATACTGGAACGCCCCATTTGTCGTTCCCGGGGTAGCTTGCCATCAGGACCACGGCGATTGCCAGTATTGCTCCGGGCAAGATCAATGTCCCGAGCCATTGAAATATATTCAGCCCTACTTCGGACGATCGTTTCAGAACCTGTAGGCTTCCATCACTCGAGGTGTCAGCTCCCTCGAACATGACCATGAGTGGCATTAATGCAAGAGCAAATAACATCAGGGTGATGGCGCATATAATTACCAAAAGCGACGGCAATCCTGAAATTACATCTGAGGAAAGTATGCTGAGGGGTATGTGTTCGGCTTGTAGGTAATAGAAAAGGCTTAGGCTTGGCAGGGCGATAGAGGCCGCAGCGAGTTTTACGGGGTGCTTCTCTGCCCATGAGAAGGAGTCTGCCAGCTGTTGAAGCCATAATTTGAAGACCACGTTAACTTCAGTGCTGGGGGATGATTGTTGCGTATCGGTCATTGTGATTCCCTTCGTTCATGCAGTGAGTAGGTCGCGCAAAGCTGCGTCTGAGGCGGCCTCTTGCAACTAGATCGGCCGACACAAGCAAATTGTTAGTGATCGCTTGCGCGGATGCCGGAAGGGCTAGATGCGAGCAACTGACCAAGGTGACGCATGGTGAACTTCCAGTGACAAGCGAGTTTAATCAGCCTTAGCTTTGCTGCCAGTCTGGAAGTCGCCATTTCATTCCAGAGGTAGGGGTGGATCAGACTTAAGATGTGCTATGCGCGCGAAGGGCAGCTCTTCAATGTTGCCAATTCTGATGTCGCAATCAGCACGACTCTTCGCACTCAGATGCGAGCACTGAGAGGCCATGTGTGTGCGTTTGTGGAGGGTCTTCTAAGACTACTTGCAAAAAGCGCCTTTTCCTGTCCAACGCCCATAGCCCCTCACTAGCCTCCCTCCCCAGGATCAAGCGAGGGAGCGCACATGCAGCGGGTCGTGATCGTGGTCGGCGACCGCACTACCGGTGGTGGCGAGGTGTTGACCGGTGCGCCCAGCACCTTCATCAACAACATCGCCATCGCCCGCGTGGGCGACAAGGCCAGTTGCCCGAAGCACGGTGGCTTCTTCGACATCGTCACCGGCGATGAAACCTTCCTGATTGATGGCCAGCCGTTGGCCCGCCACGGGGATTCGCTGGCCTGCGGTTGCCGCCTGCTGGCCTCGCGCCAGAGCACGGTGACCGTGGAAGCAGGCGGAGGCACTGGGCCGCAAGCGGCGTCCCCACCGTCTGGCAACGCCGCACCGTCAGCAGGATTCGTACCCTCGGGCACCTCTGCGCATGAGCCTGACGTAGCGCCGCCCAGCAAGCAGGACATCCTGCTGCACTACCACTACGGTGATCTCGATCGCACGCCGGTACGGGGCGTGGGCTACCAGGTGATGCTGCCCGACGATCGGGTAGTGACCGGCCAGTTGGATGACGCAGGCCGCGCACGCATCCCTGACGTTGTTGTTGGCCCGGTGCAGACGCTCCAGCTGCTGTTTCAGCCTGACCTGAGCGATGACGACGATGCGCCCATCCTCGCGGCGCGCGCGAAGCTCAAGTCAGCGCTGGACGCGATCGTTGCGCAGACCCGTAGCGACATGGCCACGGCATGGCAGCAGTGGGACGACGCAGGCGCGCTCAAGCGCTGGGGCCTGCAGCGCGGCAACCAGGCGCTGGGCACCGGGCAGGGGGCCTGGGACTACATGGTGGGAACGGTCGAGACCGCCGTCGATTTGGCGGTGTTGATGTACAGGACCGACCGCGAGATACGCGAATGGACGCGCCTGCTGCTAACCGGCGACCGCGATGCCATGGACCGCAAGATCGCCGCGATGCGCGCGGCGGGCGACACCGTGATGGCGGCTGGCAGCGAAGCCAAGGAGCTGTTCAACCTGCTGATCGAAGATCCGGCCATCACCCAGCTGCTACCGGCCTTCGCCGTGGCCTGGTGGGACGCGGTGCCACCGGACGAACAAGAGAATCTGCAGGCGCGTTTCGGCGCGCAGATCATGATGGATGTAGTGGTCTCCATCCTGCTGGCCGCGGTGACGGTGGAGCTGGGGGGCGCGGCGGGGTTTGGCTACGCGGCCGCCAAGGCCGGGCGAACAGCCACCCGAATCGGCTCGCGACTGCTGCACCTGATGGAGGATGTGGAGGACGCGTTCAAGGGATTGGCCAAGGCGCTGAAGCACCGCAAGCGCCGGCAGGCCGATGGCAACCGCACGCCCGATGGCCACCGGAATGTGGAGACGCCACGGCTACCCAGGCGCATGCCGCGGAAGCAGCTGCCGTGCTTCAGTCCGCAGAAGCTGCCAGCATCGAAGTACCCGGAGATGGATCGGCAGTTGAAGGGGCAGGAGCAGGGGCTGAACGATATGAGTGTGGAGGAGTACCTTGCTGGCAGAAGAGCTTTTGATCCGAAGAACCGAGGCAAGAAGGCCGCTCAAGACGCAAGGGAGAGGCACAGAAGCAAGGTTGAGGAAGAGAAGTTCAGAGAACTGAACACCCCGGACCGCTCAGCAAGGGAAGCGAGGCGACTGGCGGCGGAGCATGCCGATGAGCAGATGAGGGTTCTAAATGCGCTTCACAATCCTGATCTGATTGCAGGTGGCAAGGACAGAATTGATGATTTCGGCGATGGAGAGGTCAATCAAACCATTGGCCGGCAATGGAGTCGTGCCAGGAAGGATCAGACTACGCGGGTTCAGGAGTTGGACGAAGCGGCAAGGCAGGTGCCAGTGGGCGAGAGAAGCTCAACCAGAATGAACGGCGGGCTGGAGCGATGCAGATGATCGAAATGGTCGACGAAGAGTTCGAGCTCTTCTACGTGGACGAAGGCTTCGGACCAGCAGTGGACGCGCGGCCGGTGTCCCAATCGAAACTGGCTCATTACCAGGGAAAGCTGCCAGGGAGGCTACTGGAGTACTGGAGAGCGTATGGCTTTTCCGGTTACGGCCGTGGACTGTTCTGGATGACTGATCCTGATGACTATTCCGAGGTTCTGAAGAGCTGGCTGTACGGGACCGAGTTCTATGGAAAAGACGACTACTACGTCATTGGTCGAAGTGCTTTCGGTGATATGGAAGTGCTGGGGGCAAGAACAGGACTCAGGCTGACCATTGACTGCAAATGGGCAATGATCTTCCCGAGCGACAACTCACGCTGGATGAGTGAGCGAGGAGCGGACTTCCTGGTGGCATCGTGGATAGCAATGATGAAGCGGTCCCGCCAGGATCAAACCGACGAGAGGAACCAGCCCCTTTTCGACAGAGCAGAGAAGCTGCTGGGTCCGCTGGCGTGCGACGAGATGTATGGCTTCGTCCCAGCACTCGCCTTGGGCGGGGCATGCCGTCTCAACCATCTTAAAAAGGTCAAGGCTGTCGAGCACTTGATGTTCCTGGCCCAGCTTGGAGAGCGCAGAGTGATGGGGGACATCGTGAAGGAGGCCAAAGATCGTGGGCTTTGGAAGTAGCCGGTGATCGAGATGCTCGACAAGCACTTTGAGTACTTCTACTCAGACAAGGGCTTTGGACCCGCCGTTGAGAAAAGACAGGTGCCGCAATCGAAGTTGGAGCACTACCGGGGGAAGGTCCCAGACAGGCTACTGGAATACTGGCGGGCGTACGGCTTTGCTGGTTACGGGAAAGGCATCTTCTGGATAACTGATCCGGATGACTACGCCGAAGCCCTCAATGCATGGCTCTATGGAACAGAGTTCTATGGGAAAGATCACTACTACGTCATTGGCCGAAGCGCTTTCGGAAACTTGACCCTGTGGGGAACCAGTACCGGGCGTAGCCTGACCATAAATTGCGCTTGGGCAATGCTCTTTCCCACCGACAAATCCCGATGGATGAGGGAAGGGAAGGCAGATTCTCTGATTTCAACGTGGCTGTCCGGGATGAGTGTCGACTATCCGAATGAGGCCGATGACAAGGGCATCCCCCTCTTTGACCGCGCCGTGAAACTGCTGGGCCCACTGAACCATGACGAGATGTATGGCTTCGTCCCGGCGCTTGCACTCGGTGGTCCATGCCGCCTCGATCATCTGCAGAAGGTCAACGCCACCGAACACCTGTTGTTCCTCGCCCAGCTGGGAGAACGCCGGGTCATGGCCGACATCGTGGCTGAGGCCAAGAAGCGAGGGCTGTGAACCAGCGGGTCAGGACGGCTAATCCATCCACCGAACCGCAGCCGAGCGTAGGCTCGGCTCTACATGACGCCGCGCTCCCTCAATCCGCCGGCCGATGGTCGTAACTGATCACCCGTTCCACCTGCCACTGCCCCTCCACCCGCCGCCAGACCTGGACGAAACGCGCCTGGCCGGTCCAACGCTCCACACCCTTCGCATCGCGCTCGTGGAAGCGGTGGTCGCCGATCTCCAGCGCCCGCTCGTCGTGCAGCGGAAATACCTGCAGCGAGCTTTCCACCAGCTCACGCCGCAGATGGATGTGGTTGGCGCGGTTGCTCTCGCACAGGGCGGCCACGCTGCGGCGGAAGTCGTCGCGGTTGCTGGCGGACTTGCCGGCCTTGTCATGGAAGAACTCCATGTCCTCGGTGGTCATCGACGCGGCCTTGTCGGCGTCGCAGGCGTCGAACGCGGCGGCGAACAGCTGCGTATCGGCCTGGCGGATCTGTTCGCGCAGGCTGTCGGGCGCGGTCGGGGCAGCGGCGAGGCCGGCGGCCAGCAGGGGAAGGGTGAGCAGCAGCATGGCGAATCTCCCGGAAGTGGTCCGCGCAGGCTGGCACGGTCCACCGTACTCTGCCGCCGTGTTGCGACGAAACCGGCGCTGGACGCGATGAAGCGGGAATCTGGCGGGGCGGGCGTCCCTTCAGCCTGTGCACGCCGTGTCACAGCGCGCCGCGATTCCCTCACGGGCGGCATAGGGGCGGGGTTCTAGCCTGCAACTCTTCCCTTCCACAGGAGCCCCCATGCCTGCCTCCCGCATCCGCCTGCACGTTGAAGACACCGGCGGCGATGGCCGCCCGGTCATCCTGATCCATGGCTGGCCGCTGTCAGCCGATGCCTGGAAGACGCAGGTGTCGATCCTGCGCGATGCCCAGTACCGGGTGATCAGCTACGACCGTCGCGGCTTCGGGCGCTCCGAGAAGCCTGCCGACGGCTACGACTACGACACGTTGGCGGCGGACCTGGCCGCGCTGATTGAAGAACGCGATCTGCGCGATGTCACGCTGGTCGGCTTCTCGATGGGCGGTGGTGAGGTGGCGCGCTATGTGGCCAACCATGGTGAAGACCGCTTGCACAGCGTAGTGTTCGCCGCCGCCGTGCCGCCCTACCTGCTGAAGAGTGACGACAACCCGGACGGCCCGCTGACCCAGGACAAGGCCGACGAGATGCGCAGCGGGCTGGAGAAGGACCGCGAGAGCTTCTTCGATGGCTTCACCCGCGACTTCTTCAGCGCCGATGGCAAGCTGATGGTGACGGAGGAGCAGCGCCAGGCGGCGATCGCGCTGTGCCACCAGTCCGATCAGACGGCCGCGCTGGGCTGCATGCAGTCCTTTGCCACCACCGACTTCCGCGACGACCTGAAGAAGATCACCGTGCCGACGTTGATTCTGCACGGCGACAGCGACGCCATCGTGCCGTTCGAAGGCTCGGGCCAGCGTACGCACCGGGCCATTGCGGGCAGTGAGGTGGTGATCCTGGAGGGTGCGCCGCACGGCTGCAACACCAGCCATGCCGATCACTTCAATCTGGCGCTGCTGAACTTCCTGAAGAAGTAAGCTGGCACCATGCGCAAGACCGAAACCCCGCCGTGGAAGAAGCCCAACCCTAAGGGCCAGAAATCCCAGCCGCTGTCGCCTGCCCAGAAAGAGGCGGCGCGGCAGCGGGCGGAGGAGAATGGGCGCCCGTATCCGAATCTGGTCGACAATATGTGGGCCGCCAAACTGCCGCGCGAGGTGTAAGCCTGGCAGTCGAGCGCGGGCTCGGCTCTACGGGTCGCCCAGCGGTTCCCAGCCGGCGTCCATCCAGGGCGCTACCTGCGCCTGGCGCATCGAAACCGCACCGGCTGGCAGGCCCGCCCGCTGTGCCAGCTCGGCCTGCAATGCCACCGCATCCACGGCGGCAGGAAGGGCCACCTGCAATCGATCGTCAAGGTGGCGGATCTGCACGGGTAGCAGGGCGTGCGCTTCATGGTCGCCGCCGAAGCGGCCGATCGGATAGCGCATCGTTACCGGGCGCGCCAGCGGCGCAAGCGAGGGTCGCCATCGCTGCAGCACCACGGCCTGTGCCGCCGCCGGAACGCGGACTTCAGCCAGCGTGACCGGGTAGCCACGCACGAGCTCGACCATCACCTGGAAGCGTGCGCCGTCGGGCATGGCCAGCACCGTGGCCGCCAGCGCAGCGATCGCCACCGTCACGCCCAGCAGATGCCAGCTGCGCGGTGCGCTGGCGGGGCGGGTTGCGGTGCGCAGGCTTGGCCGACGACGCAGTGCACGTGCGTACAGGCGTCGGTCCTTCTTGCGCGGGCTGTTGCTGTGCGCAGGCAGGTTCAGCGGAACCGGCGGCAGGCGGGCAACGCGTGCCTTGATCAGGCGTGACACCCCCCACGCCGCCAGTGCGAATGCCAGCAGTGGCAGCAGTGTTCGCACCACCAGGTACAACGTCACCATCCTGTGCACGTCCTCACATATGCGTCCACTTCAATCGACATCCTACCGATAGGCGCCAGCTGTTGTCGTATCTGCCAGCCGACAGCGGTGGTGCGGCTGGATAGCATGGCGCGTTGTTGTCATGGATGAATCGATGCGCTCTGCTGTTTCCCGCCTCGGCCGCCTGTTCGGACCGGGGGTGATGGTGTTTCTGTTGCAGCTGGTGGCGCTGCTGTCGCTTGGCCTGGGGGCCGGCTACTTCCACTCCCGCGTGGATCTGCTGCTGGTGCCGGTGGTGGACGGCTGCGGTGGTCCCGATCCGGTAGCGCGCCTGCGCGTGGCCGAGCAACTGCTGGCGCGCGCCGAAGCGCTGGATGATTGGCAACCACTGCGCTGGATTCCGCTGGTGGGCACGCTGCTGGCGCTTCTCGGCGCGGCAACGGTCTGTGCGCTGCGTGCCATGCCCCAACAGTACCGCCTGGGCAGGCTGCGCCGGGCGCTGGTGGCGCTGCATGTGGGCGTGCTGGCGTTGGCAGGGTGGACGCTGCACCAGTACGAGGATGCGTGGAGCAGCGTGGCAAGACTGTCGCCGGCGGCCTGCCTGGTGGACCTGACCGAGCAGGGCCGGGTGCCGTTGGCACAGGCCCAGCAGGTGGTGCTGCACGTGCTCACCCGCGAGTACGCCCCGTTGCAGCGCAATCCGGATGATCTGGCGATGATGGCGGTATCGCTGCTGGTGGCCGCGATGGTGGCCAGCATCGTGTTGTGGCGTGCGGCGGCCAAGGGTATGCGGACGCCTGCCTGATCGCGTTACAGTCCACGCATTGCCCCGACAAGGAAGTGCTGATGCGTGCGTTGTTGCGAGCCCTGCCGTTGATGTTGCTGTCGCTGGCGGTGCAGGCGGCCGAGGTGGATCGTCGCATTGCGGTGACCATCGATGACCTGCCCTGGGCGCGGGTGGACGAGATCGTGCCGGCGGACCTGCAGTCGCGACATGCCGCGTTGATGGCGCAGCTGCGCCAGGCGGATGTGCCGGTGGTGGGCTTCGTCAACGAGAACAAGCTGGAAGTGGACGGGCAGGTGCAGCCTGCGCGCGTGCAGATGCTGCGCGACTGGCTGGACGCGGGCTATGTGCTGGGCAACCACACGTATTCGCACATGGACCTGAACGCCAAGGGCGTGGCGGCGTTCCAGCAGGATTTCCTGCGTGGGGAGACGGTGCTGCGGCCGCTGCTGGCCGAGCGTGGGCAGGTGCCGCAGTGGATGCGCCACCCCTACCTGCGCGCCGGGCGTAACGCGGAAGAGCGCGTGCAGATGGACGCGTTCTTCAAGCAGCACGGCTATCGCGTGGCGCCGGTGACGGTCGACAACGGCGAGTGGGTATGGGCGTTCGCCTATGCCAACGTGATGAATGAGCAGCCCGATTCACCGGCGCGCGAGGCCACGCTGGCGCAACTGCGTAAGGGCTATGTGCCGTACATGCTGAACAAGCTGGACTACTACGAACAGCAGTCGCAGGCACTGCTGGGCTATGCGCTGCCGCAGGTGTGGCTGATGCACGCCAACGAGCTCAACGCGGCCACGTTTGCCGAACTGGTGGCGGCGACCAAGCGGCGTGGCTATCGCTTCGTGTCGCTGGACGAAGCGATGCGCGACCCGGCTTACGCGCGTGGCGCCGAAGGCTACAACGGCCGCTATGGCCCCAGCTGGCTGCACCGCTGGGCGATGGCGGAGAAAAAGCCGAAGGACTTCTACGCTGGGGAGCCGGTGGTGCCGAAGTGGGTGATGACGTTGGCGAAGGTGGATTCGGAGTAAGGCTCAGCGCTTGACGGCCAGTACGCCGTCCAGCGCCAGCTCGGCCTTGAAACCGGCCTTTTCCAGCCGCTTGGCCACTTCGCGCGGCACATCTCGGCCGCTGGTCAGCTTGTTCGGCGCACCGGTGTAGTGGAACAGGCGGCCGCCCTTGCGGATGACGCGGGCGAGGTGGTCATAGAACACCTGGGAGTACAGCTCGCCGGCAATGCCGAAACGCGGCGGGTCGTGCAGGATCGCGTCGACGCTGTTGCTGGCCACCTGCTCGATCTGCTGCGAGACGTCGCCGTGGCTGAACTGCAGGCGGCCCCCGGCGGCGGCCGAGTCCGGGTCCGGCGACCACGGGTTGAGCGTACGCAGCCACATCACGTCGGCGTTCTTCTCGAACGAACGGATCTGGCCGACGCCGGCCTCCAGCGCGCAGGCGGCGAAGTAGCCGAGGCCGCCGCAGGTATCGAGGATGACCTTGCCGGCCGGCGCGACCAGCTCGACCTTGCGGCGTGCGTCCTCGAACGGCGACAACTTGGAGGTCGGCAGCATTTTGATGCCGTCGATCTCGAAGGTGGGCGCGCCCCACTCGGTGGGCACCAGCTTGATCAGCGAGCCGCTGTAGCGCGAGATCGGCGCGAACTCCTCGCCATCCCAGTAGTACAGCGTGCGGTCCTTCAGCTTGCCCGGCCACGGGTAGGCCTGGCCGCGGAAGTGGAAGCCGTCCGCATCCAGTGCCACGGTGTCCTGGCTGCGGCCGAGATCGAGCGAGCCCTGCCAGTCGCCAGCGCCCTTGTCATGGGCACGGCGCAGGGTGTCGGCGCTGTCGCGGGTCAGCAGGGGGCCGGTGTAGTGGGGCACGGCGGGTACCGGGGCGGTTCGGGGGAGGGCATGGTACCGCAGCTGTTGTAGTGCCGAGCCGTGCTCGGCTCCCCCGCTCAATCGCACTTCACCGCATACACCGGCCCGGCGCCGATCAGCATCAGCGCCATGTAGTCGCTGTCGCTCGCCTTGCCCTTCAGCGTGGCGCCCTTGTTGAAATGGAAGAGGCCGAAGCCCCCGGCCATGCGGATCAGCGCGCTGTCGATCTGCGCGGCGTCATCGCGGAAGTAGCGGCTGATCTCGCTGTTGCTGGCCTTGTGCAGGGCATTCGGCTCGCGCTGCCACTGGCCGTCGCGGTTGAAGGAGACGAAGTACTGGCCCCCTTCCTTCTCGATGCGGAAGTCGGCGGGCTTGCGCGCGCTGGTGGCGAAACAGCCCTGCAACGGGTCGGCGGAGAAGGGAAGCCCGGCATCACCGCTACAGGCGGTGAGCAGCAGGAGGGCACCGGGCAGCAGCAGGCGGAGCGTGCGCATGGGATGTCCCTACGGGGCGGGTGCGGCTAGTGTAGGCAGCACGCGGGCACGGCCCGTACAGGAATTCGGCAAGAGAAGAGGGGTTTTCGGATGGCGCAGGGCAAGGCACCGTGGTGCGGCGTGGCCAGTTGGCTGGGCATGGTGGTCGGCTGGGGCGCGGGCACAGTGGCCGCACAGGCGGCGGTGGCGGCCGGCGGCAATGGACTGGCCGCGGGGATGGGCGTGGCGGTGCTGGGTGCGGCGCTGGTGGGTGCCGGCTTTGCCGTGGCATCGCGCGTGCGCGGCGAGCGTTGGCCGTGGATCGGCATTGCCGGTGCGGTCGTGAGCGCGCTGCCGCTGCTGA